>CAYTAE010000101.1:0-6127 GCA_964435655.1 uncultured Rhodospirillaceae bacterium | reverse complement strand
CATGGCGAGGGCCACGCCATAAGCCGCCGTCGCCCCGATCAGAGGCGCGCCGCGCACCAACATGTCTTCAATGGCCACAGCCACATCGGCAAGACTTTCAAGGGTGACCGTTTCAAAGCGATGGGGAAGTTTTGTCTGGTCGATGATGCCGACCGACCAGCCGTCGTCGTTCAACCAGATCGTCCGCGTGGGCGTTCCCTGAACTTTCATGGTCCGGCCAGGCCAGGCTCCTAAGGCTTCAACACACGCCCGGCGACGGCATCCAGTTTTTGCATCAACGCCGGGTCGCGAACGTCTTCTGCCGTCACGATGGCATTGTCCAGCGCCCGATTGCAACCTTCCGGGCACGCGCCATTGCCATCGACAAGCGGCACGATCTGGCAAACCAGTTCACGCGCCTTGTCGCCATTGGCAAACAGGATTTTGAGGATGGCCTCGACCGTGACATCGTCATGATCCGGGTGCCAGCAATCGTAATCCGTGACCATGGCGACGGACGCGTAACAGATTTCCGCCTCGCGCGCCAAAGCCGCCTCCGGCATGTTCGTCATGCCGATGACATCCAGACCGGCGACACGGTAAAATTCCGATTCCGCCAGGGTCGAAAACTGCGGCCCTTCCATCACCAGATAGGTGCCGCCTTCGACGTGAGAAATGCCGGTGCTGCGGCAGGTCGCCGCAACGGCGCGGCCAAGACGCGCGCAAACCGGCCGGGCCATCGCCACATGGGCAACCAGGCCGGTTCCGAAAAAACTTTTTTGGCGCGTCGTGCGATCCAGAAACTGATCGACGATGACAAAGCTTCCCGGTGCCAGTTCTTCGCGCAGGGACCCCACCGCACTTAAGGAAAGAATTTCCGTCACGCCGGCGCGCTTCATGGCGTCGATGTTGGCGCGGTAATTGATGTCGCCGGGTGCCACCCGGTGGCCACGCCCATGCCGTGGCAGGAAAACAAGCTGGCGGCCATCCAGCTCGCCAAAGAAAAAGTCATCCGACGGTTCGCCAAAGGGGGACGAAACCCGCTCCCAGCGCGTGTTTTGCAGCCCATCGACCTCGCAACGACCACTGCCGCCGAGAATGCCGAGCGCGCCTGCCTTGCCCATGGAAATTCCTTCCGTCAAATCCCTGTCCGGCCCCATCCTAGCCCACGCGCGCGCGCAGAAAAAGCGAGCACCTTCGTGCAACGCGGGGCGTGCAACGCAGGGCCGGTTTTAAAATTGCGGTGTGGGGAAAAAGCCTAGTGGAGCTTGGACCAGACCCGGCGTTTCACGGCATAGAGCATCGCCGTTAACACCAGCAGGAAGAGCAGCACCTTGATGCCAAGGCTTTTGCGTTCTTCGAGCTCCGGCTCGGCCGTCCAGGCCAGGAAGACGGTAACGTCTTTTGCCATCTGTTCAACACTGGCCGGTGTGCCGTCTTCATATTCGACGGAATCTTCATACAGGGGCGGCGGCATGGCGATTTGCCGTCCCGGGAAGACGTGGTTGTAAGACATGCCTTCCGTCAGGGTCATGCCTTCCGGCGCTTCGTCTTCATAGCCGGTAAGAAGGCCATACAGATAATCCGCACCCCCCTTGCGCGCCTTGACCATCAGGGAAAGGTCCGGCGGGTGGGCCCCATTGTTGGAGGCACGGGCCGCCTTTTCATTTGCAAAGGGTGCGACAAAACGATCGGACAGCCGCGCCGGGCGCGTGAACATTTCGCCCTCGTCATCCGGGCCGTCCTCGACTTCATATTCGGCGGCGATTTCTTTTGCTTCGTCTTCCGAGAAACCGACGTCCATCAGATTGCGATACGCCACCAGGGAAAGCGCGTGGCAAGACGCGCAGACTTCCTGATAGACCTGGTGTCCACGGCGAAGCGCGGCACGGTCAAACTTTCCGAAAATGCCGTCAAAGGTCCAGTCCTGATGTTCCAGAACGGTGTCGCCGGAAGCCAGGGCCGAGCCGGGATGGCCAAACAGAAGACCGCCCGCCATCGCTGCGATCAAAAGGAACCGGTGTGCGTTCATGCCGATTTTTTTCCCTTCGATGCAATCACCGCCGCCGAAATGCTTTCCGGCAAGGCTCGGGTTTTTTCGAATTTGCCAAGCAGCGGCAGCAAAACAAGGAAATGGGCGAAGTAATAAACCGTCGCCACCTGGCCAATCAGAACATATGCACCTTCCGGCGGCTTTGCGCCGATCCAGCCCAACACGAGGCAATCCACCAGAAACAGCCAGAAGAACTGCTTGTAGAGAGGGCGGAAGCGCGCGCTGCGCACTTTCGAGCTGTCCAGCCACGGCAGGACGAAGAGAACCAGGATCGCGGCAAACATCGCGATCACACCGCCAAGCTTGTCCGGAACGGCGCGCAAAATGGCGTAGAAGGGCAGGAAATACCATTCCGGCACGATGTGCGCCGGCGTCGCCATCGGGTTGGCGCGAATGTAGTTGTCCGGTTCGCCAAAGAAATTGGGCGCGAAAAAGACGATTCCCATATAGACGGTGAAAAACACGCCGAGGCCGAAATAGTCCTTCACCGTGTAATAGGGATGGAACGGGATGCTGTCCTGCGGCCCCTTCATATCGATGCCAAGGGGGTTGTTCGACTTTACCGTGTGCAGCGCCCAAATGTGCATCAGCACGACGCCGACGATCACAAAGGGCATCAGATAGTGAAGCGCGAAAAAGCGGTTCAATGTCGCATTGCCGACGGAAAAGCCACCCCACAGCCACGTCACGACCGCATCGCCAACAACCGGCACGGCCGAGAACAAATTGGTGATGACCGTCGTTCCCCAGAAGCTCATCTGTCCCCAGGGAAGCACGTAGCCCATAAACGCCGTCGCCATCATCAACAGCAGAATGACAATGCCAAGCCACCACAAAATTTCACGCGGCGATTTATAGGAACCGTAATAAAGGCCCCGGAAAATATGGATGTAGACGACGATGAAGAACATCGTCCCGCCGTTCATATGAAGATATCGCAGCAGCCAGCCATAATTCACGTCGCGCATGATGCGTTCGACGCTATCAAAGGCCATGTCCACATGGGGCGTGTACTGCATGGCCAACATGACGCCGGTGACAATCATAATAACCAGCGTGATCCCGGCGAGGGACCCAAAATTCCACCAGTAATTCAAATTGCGCGGCGCCGGATAATCCACCAGCGAATGGCGCGCGACGGCAAAGACCGGCAGGCGGTCCTCGATCCATTTCCCAATGCCTTTTTCCGGTGAAAGCATGCCTGTCCCCTAACCGATCCGTAACGTTGTGTCGTCAAGGAAAACATAAGGTGGCACGTCAAGATTCTTCGGTGCCGGCCCTTTACGAATTCGCCCGGAAATATCGTAATGCGACCCATGACAGGGGCAGAACCAGCCGCCCCAATCCCCGCGCGGGTCCCCGGCTTTCTGACCAAGGGGGATGCAACCCAGATGTGTGCAGACGCCGACAAGCACCAGCCATTCCGGTTTTTGCACCCGGGCGCTATCTGCCTCTGGGTCCGGCAGGGCATTGATGTCGGTGTCCTCGGCGTTTTCGATCTCGGCCGCTGTGCGATGGCGAATGAAGACCGGTTTGCCACGCCATTGAATGGTGATTGCCTGACCATCGGCAATGGGTGCAATGTCCACTTCCGTCGAGGAAAGCGCCAGCACATCGGCAGATGGGTTCATGCTGTCGACAAGCGGCCAGGCGGCCAGGGCCGCGCCGGTTGCGCCGACGGCGCCGGTCGCAAGGACCAGAAAATCACGGCGGTTGCCGTTCGCCTCGTCCGGTGCTGCCTTTTCAGACTTTGTCTTCGTCGCCATGCTTTGCGTTCTATCCCTTCACCGCCACCCTTGGGAGAATTTCCCGTAGCCTGACGAAAGAAGTTTGCCAGTCCGTTAATTTGTCCTGGCCGTCGAAAACAGGGAAAGACATACCCATTCCCGAGCCAATGGCCCACGGGTATACTAGAATTTCAACGCCTTGGAAAGCCCCACCCACGCCCATGCGCCTTGCCCTTTTCGAACCGGATATTCCCCAGAACGTCGGTGCCATGCTGCGCCTTTGCGCCTGCCTGGGCGTACCCCTTGACGTGATCGAACCCTGCGGCTTTGCCTTTGATGACCGCAAACTTCAGCGCGTCGCGCTGGATTACACGGACAAGGCCACCCTCGCCCGCCACCTCTCATGGGACACCTTCCTGCAAACCCACGCCGAAAAATCCCCCCACGGCCGCCTGGTGCTGCTTTCCACAAAAGCCGAGATCCTTTATACAAATTTTACATTCGCCAGCAGCGACACGCTTCTTCTTGGGCGTGAAAGCGCCGGCGTGCCGGAAATTGTTCATGCCAAAATGGATGCACGGCTGAAAATTCCGATGCGAGAGGGCCTACGATCGCTAAACATCGGCTTTGCCGCCGCAATGGCCATCGGCGAGGCCCTTCGCCAGACGGCTGGCTTTCCAGAAAGCGCGGAATAAAATGACGACAGACACGCAAACAATCGAGGCGCAAAAAAAGCGGGCCACTGCCTGGTTCGAGGAATTGCGCGACCAGATCTGCAAAAGCTTCGAAGCCATCGAGGACGCCCTCGCCGGGCCAGGGACCGACATGGCGCCGGGCCGTTTTGAACGCACCGCCTGGAAACGCCAGGAAGGCGGCGGCGGTGTGATGGCCGTCATGCGCGGCCGTGTCTTTGAAAAAGTCGGCGTCAATGTTTCGACCGTTTTCGGCGAGTTTGCGGAAGATTTTCGCAAGGAAATGCCGGGAACTGAAGAAAGCCCCGCCTTCTGGGCCAGCGGCATTTCCCTTGTCGCCCATATGCATTCCCCCCATGTGCCGGCGGTTCATATGAACACGCGGCACATCGTGACAACGAAAGGGTGGTTTGGCGGCGGCGGCGATCTGACACCCATTTACCCGGCAGACACCGACACAAAGGATTTTCACGCCGCCTACAAGGCCGCCTGCGATCGCTTTGATCCGGATTGTTATCCGCGCTTCAAGGAAGCCTGCGACCGTTATTTTTATCTGCCCCATCGTGGAGAAGCGCGTGGCGTCGGCGGCATTTTCTACGACAATTTAAACACCGGCGATTGGGAAAAAGATTTTACCTTCACCCAGGATGTCGGCCGCGCCTTTCTTGAAATTTATCCGGAAATTGTTCGCCGCCACATGGACGATGGCTGGACCGAGGAAGAACGCGCCTATCAGTTGATGCGGCGCGGACGCTATGTCGAATTTAATCTGCTGCACGATCGTGGCACTCGTTTCGGGCTGATGACCGGGGGCAACACGGAAGCAATTTTGATGTCAATGCCGCCAGCCGTCACCTGGCCTTAAGCCCCTTCGAGAAGGGCCACCGCCTTTTCCAGACATTGCGCATGCGAGGCTGCAAAATCGCCTTCGAGCCACCAGCCTTCGACCCGTTCCAGCACGTCGCCGATCTCTGGCCCGGCGGCAAAGCCAAGGGCCAGCAGATCCTTCCCCCCGATCGGAAATTTCTTTTCCTGCCAGCCGGCCGCTTCCTTAAGCGCCGTGCGGCAGGGGGCCATGGCCGCCTCGGAGGGCGCCGAACCCAGGCGCGCCCAATAGAGAAGGGCCTGGTCCGTCACACGCCCCGGCCCAAACCCATAAAGGGCGCGACGCACACCCCTGGCATCGTCGAAATCCCCGATGCCAATGGGCGACGTGACCAATGCCATCAGACGGCGTTTCTCGGCATTGGAAAGTTTCAGCCGGGCGGCAATTTCGCCCACCATCTCGCTGCCTCCCGACAAAAGAATGGCCAGACGCCGGATCGGCTGCGCGGTAGCGTCCGTCGCAACGGGGGCGTCGGAAATTTCAAGAGCAACAAGCGCGGCCAGGGCATCGAAGGCGGCGGCGTCCGTCGCTTCCGGCAGAACATGGGCGAGCACGCCTTCGCCATGCATCAGCCGGATCGTTTCCGCGCAGGCTGACGAGCCAAGCAGCCGCAACAATTCAGCGCGCACGCGTTCGCCCGAAAGGTTTGGTACAAGCGGCGCAAATTCCCGGCAGGCCTTGATGGCCTCTTCGTCGGGCGAAGATGTGCCATATTCCGCGTAGAAACGGAAAAAACGAAGCAACCGCAGCACGTCTTCTTTGATGCGCGTTCTCGGATCGCCGACAAAGC
>CAYTAE010000100.1:0-6131 GCA_964435655.1 uncultured Rhodospirillaceae bacterium | reverse complement strand
TTTTGGATTGCCGGATTTTTCAAATTCGCGCAGCAAGTCCTGCTGGCGCTTCGTAAGGCTGACCGGCGTCTCGACGACAGCATCAATGTACATGTCGCCACGGGTCGAACGCCGATGCGTGACCATTCCCTTGTTTTTCAGGCGAAACTGACGACCGGTCTGGGTGCCAGGTGAAATGGCAACCCGTGTTCGCGTGCCGTCAATCGTCGGCACGTCGACCTTGCCCCCCAGGGCCGCCACCGTCATCGGCACCGGCACCCGGCAGAAAAGATGCGGCCCTTCACGCCGGAAGAAGCGATGCGGTTTGACCGCAATAAAAAGATAAAGATCGCCGGAGGGGCCGCCACGCACGCCGGCCTCGCCTTCGCCGGTGAGGCGAATGCGCATGCCTTCTTCCACACCCGCCGGGATCGCCACAGAAAGTTTTTTTTCTTTCTGCACCCGGCCAAGGCCGTTGCAGGCCTTGCATGGGTTTTCGATGACGCGGCCCGCCCCGCGACAGGTGGGACAGCTACGTTCGACCGTGAAAAACCCCTGTTGAGCACGGACCTTGCCGGCACCGCCACAGCCCTTGCAGGTTACCGGACCCGAACCCGGCGCCGCGCCACTGCCGTCGCATGTCTTGCAGCCGGCAAGGGTGGGAACGCGAATTTCCATCTGCTTGCCCTTGAAGGCTTCCTCAAGGGTGATTTCGAGATTGTAGCGAAGGTCGGAACCGCGCCCGACACCCGAGCCAGGCCGCCCGCCGCGACCAACATCGCCAAACATTTCGTCAAAGATGTCGGCAAAGCCGCTGAAATCCCCCGCGCCCGGGCGGCCCTGCTGAGGTCCGCCATTTTCAAAGGCCGCATGGCCAAAGCGGTCATAGGCGGCGCGTTTCTGCTCGTCCTTCAGGATGTCGTAGGCTTCGTTGACATCCTTGAATTTCTGCTCGGCCGTTTTGTCGTCTGGATTGCGATCCGGATGAAATTTCATCGCCAGTTTGCGATAGGCTTTTTTCATCTCCTCGGGAGAACTGTTCTGTTCAATGCCAAGAACTTCGTAACAGTCGCGTTTGGCCATCAGGGAAGCTCCAAAGGTGGAAAAGGCTCTCTTCCATCGAAAAGAATCTGTTCAAAAATGCCGAACGGTTAGTCTTTCTTTTCGTTCTCGTCCTTGACCTCTTCGAAGTCCGCGTCTACGACGCCCTCTTCCTTTGGCGCCGCCGCGTCGTCACCCGATGGCATCTCGGCCCCTTCCGGCATCTCGGCCCCTGCCGCCTCTTGACTTTCCTTGTACATCGCTTCGCCAAGCTTCATCGCGGATTGGGCCAGCTTTTCAACCGCCGAACGGATTGCATCGGCATCGGTGCCGTCCTTTACGTCGCGCAACGCCTCAAGGTCGCCCGCGATGGCGGATTTGTCTTCTTCCGGAATTTTATCGCCATGCTCTTCAAGATTTTTTTCCGTCGAATAGAGCAAGACTTCCGCTTGATTTTGCGCCTCTACAAGCGCGCGTTTTTCCTTGTCTTCATCGGCATGGCTTTCGGCGTCCGCAACTATTTTTTCGACGTCCTCATCCGAAAGACCGCCCGAGGCCTGGATGTGGATGGTCTGTTCTTTGCCCGTCGCTTTGTCCGTCGCAGACACATTGACAATGCCATTGGCATCAATGTCGAAACGCACTTCGATCTGTGGCGTACCGCGTGCCGCCGACGGAATGCCCACCAAATCGAACTGGCCCAGCAGCTTGTTGTCTGCCGCCATTTCGCGTTCGCCCTGAAACACGCGGATCGTCACCGCCGTCTGATTGTCCTCAGCCGTCGAGAACGTCTGGCTCTTGCGCGTGGGGATCGTCGTGTTGCGGTCAATAAGGCGCGTAAAGACGCCGCCCAGGGTTTCAATGCCAAGGGAAAGCGGCGTGACGTCAAGCAACAGAACATCTTTCACGTCGCCCTGCAGAACGCCCGCCTGAATGGCGGCACCAATGGCAACGACCTCGTCGGGATTCACGCCCTGATGCGGCTCCCGGCCAAAGATCTGCTGAACGATGTCGTAAATTTTCGGCATCCGCGTCATGCCGCCAACAAGAATAACTTCGTCAATGTCGGACGCCTTAAGGCCCGCGTCCTTCAACGCTGCCTTGCATGGCCCAACGGTGCGCTGGACCAGCGGATCGACAAGTTCTTCAAGCTTGGCACGCGTCAGCTTGATGTTCAGATGTTTTGGCCCCGATGCATCGGCCGTAATGAAAGGAAGATTTACGTCCGTCTGCACGGTGCTGGAAAGTTCGATCTTCGCCTTTTCCGCAGCTTCCTTCAAACGCTGAAGTGCCAGACGGTCCGAGCGGATGTCGATGCCTGCATCCTTTTGAAATTCGTCGGAAAGATAATCGATGATGTTTTTGTCAAAGTCTTCGCCGCCAAGAAACGTGTCGCCGTTCGTTGACTTCACCTCGAAAACACCGTCGCCAATTTCCAAAACGGAAACGTCGAACGTTCCGCCACCCAAATCGTAAACGGCAATCGTGCCGCCTTCTTTTTTCTCAAGACCGTAGGAAAGGGCTGCCGCCGTTGGTTCGTTGATGATGCGCAGCACTTCAAGCCCAGCGATTTTGCCGGCGTCTTTCGTTGCCTGCCGTTGGGAATCATTGAAATAGGCCGGTGTCGTAATCACCGCCTGGGTGACTTCCTCGCCAAGATAGCTTTCTGCCGTCTCTTTCATCTTCTGAAGAATAAAAGCGCTGATCTGACTTGGACTGTACCGCTCATCATGGGCTTCGACCCAGGCATCGCCATTGTCGGCGCGCACGATCTCGTAGGGGACCATTGCCTTGTCTTCCTGGGTCGTGGGATCGTCATAGGCACGCCCGATCAACCGCTTGATCGCAAACAGGGTGTTTTTCGGGTTGGTAACGCCCTGACGTTTTGCCGCCTGACCGACAAGACGTTCGCCGTCTTCCGTGAACGCCACCATGGAAGGAGTGGTGCGTCCGCCCTCTGCGTTTTCGATAACCTTCGCGTTCTTGCCTTCCATAACGGCGACGCAAGAATTCGTGGTCCCCAAATCAATACCGATGACTTTGCCCATGGTCTCCTCTTCTTCGCTGGCGAACCCAGAGAGCCACAATTGGCACCCCCATGGCCCCCGTTTCGATCCGTGATAGGCCGGATCGTGAAATCCTTATCCTTTTCGGAAATTGGTCGCTGGATATATAGGGTGTGATTTCTGCGGCGGCAACCACCGCTGCCGCTTTTTTTGCCCGGCCACGCAAAAACCCGCACAAAAGGGGAACGTTCCTTACGCCTCCGTATCCACCCGGGGTGCTGCCGGGGCGCTTTTTTCACCTTCCGCCAGCGGCCGGGCCACACCGACCATCGCCGGACGCAACAAGCGATCGTGGAGCACATAGCCGATCTGCATGACCTCGACGACGGTTCCAGGCGCCGCATCCGCCGTTGGCACTTCAAACATTGCCTGGTGCAGATCGTGGTTGAATTTTTCACCCATCGGCGCGACTTCCTTGATGTTGTGCCGCTCAAGAATGGCAAACAGCTCTTTTTCCGTCATCGTCACACCTTCAACCAGTGATTTCAGGCGTGGGTCCGACAGACTTTCCGAGTCCGGTGCATTTTCCGTGGCGCGACGCAGATTGTCCGCCACGCTTAAAATCGCCCGGGCAAAATCAGCAATGGCAAATTTGCGCGTCTGCGCCTGTTCGCGCGTCGTGCGCGCGCGCAGATTTTCCATATCGGCAAGAGTCCGCAACAATTGGTCCTTCGCCTCGGCAAGGTCGGCCTCAAGATCGGCGGGGGCATTTTCTTCCGCCGCCGCCTCTTGCGGGGCGTCCGATGCCGGACTGGCGTCCGGTGTCTCTTGGGTTTCGCCCTGGGCTGATTCCGGATTCGGGGTTGTGTCAGGTGTTTCGTTTTCGTCTGGGTTCATCATTTCAAGCAATCGCGACCTTTGTTAGCCAATAAAACGCCCGATCAGTTGGGCCGTGTAATCTACCATCGGAATGATCCGCGCATAATTGATCCGCGTCGGGCCGACAACGCCAATGGTGCCAACAATCTGCTGGCGGCTGTTGCGAAACGGCGAGACGATCATGGAACAACCCGAAAGACCGAAGAGTTCGCTTTCGGCACCGATGAAGATGCGCACACCCTGCGCATCTTGGGAAAGCGAAAGCAAGCGACTTAGCATTTCTTTTCGTTCAAGCGCATCGAAAAGCGCGCGGATGCCTTCGATCTCTTCAACCGCGGTGACGTCTTCCAAAAGCCGCGCCTGGCCGCGAACAATGAGGGATCCCTGGCCTTCGCCGCCCGCCCAGGTGGCCAGCCCGGCCGCCACGACCCGCGACGTCAGCGCGTTTAGCTGCGCCCGCTGGGCGCTGATTTCTTCTAAGACTTCCGCCTGCGCTTCGCCAAAAGTACGTCCCACAAGCCGGGCGGTGAGATAATTCGTCGCTTCGACCAGAGCCGACGCCGGCAGGCCGAGAGGCAATTCAAGAATGCGGTTTTCCACGGTGCCATCTTCCGTCACGATGACAACAAGGGCGCGATCGGGGCCAAGCTGAACGAATTCAATATGCTTTAAGGCGCGTTCCGTCTTTGGCGCAACCACCAGGCTGGCGCAACAGGAAAGCCCCGACAACGCCTGGGACGCCTCTTCCAGAAGCTCCTGCATGCTGCGCCCTTCCGGCGCACATTGCCGTTCAATGTCGCGGCATTCGGTCTCGCTCAACCCGCCAATTTCAAGAATGCCATCAACGAAAAGTTGCAGCCCTGCCTCTGTCGGCAGCCGCCCGGCGGAAATATGCGGTGAATAAAGCAGCCCTGCCATTTCAAGTTCCGCCATCACGTTGCGGACCGTCGCCGAGGAAAGCGGGACGCGCAACATCTGCGCCAGCACCGCCGAGCCAACCGGCGAGCCTGTCTCAACGTAAGCTTCGACGATGTGGCTAAAAATCTCTCGGCTGCGCGCGTTTAATTCGACGAACGCCAGCTTGCTGTTTTCAGCGATGTTCTCGGCCATGGGCGAACCATATGGATTTTTGAAGCCTTAAATCTAGTAAGCCACCCCCCAAGCGTCAACGCAGGGCAAAAACTGGACTTCCCCTTCTTTTGCAGGCTAGCTTGGCCGCCTTGATGCTTTTTCGCTCAACAACCTGCTTTTGACCCATTTCGACAAAAGGACGAACCCATGCGCCCATCCGGCCGCGCCCTTGATGCGCTTCGCACCATTCGCCTGGAAACCGCCGTCAGCAAACATGCGGAAGGCTCGTGTCTGGCCCATTTCGGCGACACCCAGGTGCTCTGCATGGCCTCCATCGAAGACCGGGTGCCGCCCTTCCTGCGCAACCAGGGGACGGGCTGGGTCACTGCCGAATACGGCATGCTGCCGCGTTCCACCAATACGCGGGGCAATCGCGAAGCCGCGCGGGGCAAACAATCCGGCCGCACCCACGAAATTCAACGCCTGATTGGTCGCAGCCTTCGCGCAGTAACCGATCTTGCCGCCCTTGGCGAACGCCAAATACGAATCGACTGCGATGTCCTTCAGGCCGATGGCGGCACACGGACGGCAGCCATCACCGGCGCCTATGTCGCGCTTTATCAGGCCTGCGACCTGCTGGTGAAAAACGGCGCGATCGAAAAAATTCCGCTGCACGAGCAGCTTGCTGCCATTTCCTGCGGCATCTGGAAAGACACACCCATCCTCGACCTCGACTACGCCGAGGACAGCACCGCCGAAGCCGATGCGAATTTCGTTTTTACCGCGTCGGGCGCAATCGTTGAAATTCAGGGAACGGCCGAAGACAAGCCCTTCCCTCAGGCCCGGTTTCTGGAAATGCTGGCCCTGGCCGAAAAAGGCATTGGCGAACTTGCCCGCCACCAGCGTGACGCGCTGGGCCTGGACTGACCAGTGGCGCGCGCCTTCCGCGAAGAAAAGCTGGTCCTTGCCAGCCACAATTCCGGCAAGGTGCGCGAAATTTCCGACTTGCTGGCGCCGTACCACATCGCCGTGCTGTCAGCCGGCGAACTGGGGCTGGACGCACCGCCGGAAACCGGCGCCACTTTTGCCCAAAATGCCGAATTAAAAGCGCTGGTCGCAGCAACAGCCACCGGTCTGCCTGCCCTGGCGGACGAT
>CAYTAE010000099.1:0-6170 GCA_964435655.1 uncultured Rhodospirillaceae bacterium | reverse complement strand
GCGGCCAACTTCAAACCGTGGCCAAGGCCGGTGTTTTGGCGCGGCATTTCCGGTGGCCTCGGCCAAGGTTGGGGCGGATGCCGGGGCTGTCGTCGCCTCATTCACAGCGCTGGCGGACACCTCGGCAGGCATGGCCGTGTCATTTGGCGTGTCGGGGAACATGATGGACGTCTCCTAGACGAAGAATCATCCCATCCGGGTCTGATTCACTTGAAATCGTCTCGACGGTCATCTTCCAGCTTTTTTCGGCCTCGGTCAATTCCTCAAAAGCGGTCTTTCCCTTCAAAAACAGCCCTTCGCCCCCAAGATTTAGGAAAGGATGGGCCAACAACAGCAGGCGGGAGAGGGGCGCAAGAGCGCGCGAAACAACAACATCGACCGGCCAGGGGGTCAAATTTTCAATTCTGGCGGTATGAATTTCCACCGAAACCCCGGTTTCCCGAGCGGCTTCGCGAAGAAAGGCGCATTTTCGCGCGTCGCTCTCCACCAAATGCACCCGCTGCACACCCAGCGCCCCAAGGACCAGGCCGGGAAAGCCAGCGCCGCTGCCAAGGTCGACGAGGGATTGCGCGCCCTTGGGCAGCAACGGTAGAAGCTGCGCCGAATCCAGGAAATGCCGCCGCCAGGGGTCCGCCAGGCTGCGGCCGCCCACGAGGTTGATACGCTTTTGCCAGTGCGCCAGCAGCCGTAGATAGGTTTCAAGGCGGGCCATTGTTTCACGTGAAACATTCGTGATCGCCTGAAATTCGGCGGGCTGAAGCGGGGGTGGCGGGGAAGGTGGCGAGGAATCCATCGGGTCGGGGCTCAAGCAACCCGGACCGGGCTGGCCTTGCCCCGGGGCACAGCGCCGCGCACAGACTTGCGCGCGGGCGTGTCCTTGCGAACATGAGCCAACAGGGCGGTCAACGCCGCCGGTGTGATGCCGGAAATGCGCGCCGCCGCCCCCAAAGTGGCCGGACGGGCGGCCTTAAGCTTGGCGCGCGCCTCGTTTGAAAGGCTGCCGACGCCGTCAAAATCCAAATCCGGCGGCAGTACCAGGGCTTCGTCCCGGCGAAAAGCCCGAATGTCCGCCGCCTGACGCTCAAAATAGGCGGCGTAGCGGGAATCAATGGCCAATTGCTCGGCCACGTCCTGACGCAAATCGGCCAGTTCCGGCCAAATTATCGCCAGCTTTTCCTGCCCAACCCGTGGATGCCCCAGCCATTCCCGGGCCGTCCGGCGAACGCCGTCGCAATTGACCGCGATTCCGCGGGCGGCAATCGCGTTGGGCGTCGCCGAAAGCGCGTCCAGACGCCGTCGCGCTTCAGCAAGGGCTTCTTTCTTTGCCAGAAAATGTGTGCGTCGCGGCGCACCGGCGCCGCCGATGGCGATGGCTTTGTCCGTCAGCCTTTGATCGGCGTTGTCGGCGCGCAAATGCAGCCGATATTCGGCGCGCGATGTAAACATGCGATAGGGCTCAGAAACGCCGCGCGTAATCAGATCGTCCACCAGCACCCCGAGATAGGCGTCGGTGCGATCCAGGGTGAAGGGGGGCGAACCCGAAACCGCAAGAGCGGCGTTGAAACCGGCCAAAATTCCTTGGGCGGCGGCCTCTTCATAGCCCGTCGTGCCATTGATCTGCCCGGCCAGAAAAAACCCAGATATTCTTTTTGTTTCAAGGGCTTGTGTCAGTTCACGGGGATCAACATAGTCATATTCAATGGCATAGCCGGGTCGGGTCATGCGCGCATGTTCAAGGCCCGGAATGGTTTTCAACAGCGCCTTTTGCACGGCCTCGGGCAACGACGTTGAAATGCCGTTGGGATAAATGGTCGGGTCGTCCAGGCCTTCCGGCTCCAGAAAAATCTGATGGCGCGCCCGCCCGGCAAAGCGAACGACCTTGTCTTCAATCGACGGGCAATAGCGCGGGCCGGTGCTTTGAATGGTGCCGGAATAGATCGGCGACAGATGCAGGTTCTCACGAATAAGGGCGTGACTGGCCGGGGTCGTGCCGGTGATGTGGCAAAGCACCTGGGGCGTCGTGATCCGGTCCGTCAGCATCGAGAACGGCTCCGGCGGCACGTCGCCCGGCTGGGCCGCCAACCCCTTCCAGTCGATCGTGCGGCCATCCAGCCTGGGTGGCGTCCCGGTCTTCAGCCGGCCAAGGGCAAAGCCCGCGCGCGCAAGGGTCCCGGAAAGGGCCGTCGCCGGCGCTTCGCCATAACGGCCCGCCGGTTTTGTTTCACTACCAATGTGAATTTGCCCGCCGAGAAAGGTTCCCGTCGTCAGCACGACGGCCCCGGCGCGCAACGTCTCCCCCGCCGCCGTGACGACACCGCCGATCCTGGCCGTCGCGTCGCCCTTTTCGCGCGTCACGATCAAATCTTCAACAGCCGCCGCCTTCAGGGTGAGATTGGGGATGTCGTTCAAAATCGCCGCCATCGCCTGCTTGTAGCGCTTGCGGTCAGCCTGGGCGCGCGGCCCACGAACCGCGGCACCACGGCTGCGGTTCAGCACGCGGAACTGAATCCCGGCGCGATCGATGGCGCGGCCCATCACGCCATCCAGGGCATCGATTTCACGCACCAGATGGCCCTTGCCGACGCCACCGATGGCCGGATTGCAGGACATCTCGCCGATGTTGTCCAATTGCAGGGTCAGCAGCAGGGTTTTGGCACCAAGGCGCGCCGCCGCCGCCGCCGCTTCCGTCCCGGCATGGCCGCCGCCGACAACAATCACGTCGTAAGATCCGTTCATGCTGGCAAACTAGTCGCCGTCCCGTGCCCTGTCAAAATGGCGGCGGTGATGTGGCAGCAGTTAGGTGCGTTATTTGCCAATGCAAAATTCGGCAAACAGACGATCGAGAACGTCTTCCACATCGACGCGGCCGGTCAGGCGGCCAAGGGCACGCACGCCAAGGCGCAAATCTTCCGCCGCCAAAGCAATTTCGTTTGCCTGTTCTTCGGCGCGTTCCCCTTCGACATGTTCTTTAAAGCGTAAAAACCGCGCCAGCGCATCGGCGCACTCTTCAAGCCCCCGGCGGTGACGCAGGCGGGTCAATGGCATCGTTTCACTGCCTTGCATGCGCGCCGCGATTTCTTTTTTCAGGCGTTTCAGAAGCGCTGCCATGCCGGCGCCGGTTTTTGCCGAGATAAAAAACGCCGTCGCATCCGTCGGTGTTGGTTTGTCGCTCTCGCCACGAAGATCGCATTTTGTCAACAAAATCAATGTGTTATCATCGACCACGTTTTGCGTTTCAGCGTCCCGTTCCACGCCCGTCGCGTCCCCCGTCCCGCTGTCAAAAAGGGCGAGCTTTAAATCGGCGTCCCCGGCGCGCGCGCGCGCGCGGTCAACGCCTTCCTGTTCGACCGGTGTTTGGGTTTCGCGAAGCCCTGCCGTGTCGGCAAAGGTCACCGCAAAACCATCGATGTCCATCGCCACTTCGATGACGTCGCGCGTGGTGCCGGGGCTGTCCGAAACGATCGCCGCCTCGCGCCGGGCCAGCGCATTTAGCAACGTCGATTTTCCCGCATTCGGCGCGCCCAGCAGCACAATGCGGAGGCCGTCGCGCAGGCGTTCACCACAATGGCCGTCGTCGAGATGCGCCCGGATTTCGCGTAAAATTTTCGCCGTGACTTCCCGGGCGCTGTTTAAAATTTCCAGCGGCAATTCCTCATCGGCAAAATCAATGGCCGCCTCAACCCCGGCCAGCGCCTGCAACAAGCCGTCGCGCCAGGCTTCATAGCGTTCGCCGAGCGCCCCTTCGACCTGGCGCAAGGCCAGGCGGCGTTGCGCTGCCGTCTCCGCCTGAACAAGGTCCGCCAGCCCTTCAACCGCTGTTAAATCCAGCCGGCCGTTGTCAAACGCACGGCGTGTAAATTCGCCCGGTTCCGCCGGTCGCAGGCCGGGCAAATGGGACAGGCTTTCCAGCACACCTTTGACAACGGCCGGCCCGCCATGGACATGCAGTTCAACCACCGCTTCGCCGGTAAAGCTGGCCGGTTGTGGAAACCAAAGGGCCAGGGCGTGGTCCAACACGTCGCCGGTGTTGGGGTCGCGCAACGCCACGCGCGTTGCCCGCCTTGGCTCGGGCAGGGCCTTTCCGGAAAGCCGGGTGAGGGCGTCCCCCGCCTGTGCGCCGGAAAGGCGCAGGACGGCAATGCCGGCGCGCGCCTGGCCGCTTGCCAGGGCGAAGATTGTCTCTGCCTCCATGCAATCCTCTATGCGCTTTTGAACAGCGGTCTAGCCGTCGCCCGCTTCGTGATCCAGCATCAGCCGCGCAACCCGTCCGCCATCGCGGATATGGGTTAGCAGAATTTCATCGGCATCTTCTTTCGTCACGCAGCGATACCAGACGCCCTCGGGATAGATGACAAGAACAGGTCCGTCGGCGCAAGCGTCCAGACACCCGGCCTTGTTCATCCGAATTCCCGTCAAGCCAAGTTCGGCCGCGCGCCGTTTCAGATGACTGCGAAGATCGGCGCTTCCCTTTGCGGCACAACAGCCGCGCGGGTCGGACGCGTCGCGTTCATTGACGCAGACAAAAACATGTTGGCGGTATCGCATCGATACGAATCCTTCTTTAGACGAAACCTAAGCTATGGGATAATCCCCTGCAACGCTGCCGCTTTTTCAGTCAGGCTGGATGAACCACCATGTCTCGCAATCTTCTCGATCAGGAAACCAGCCCCTATCTTCGCCAGCATCGGGAAAACCCTGTCCATTGGCAGCCCTGGGGAGAGGCCGCCCTGGCGGCGGCGAAAGAACGCAACGTTCCCATCCTGCTGTCCATCGGCTACGCCGCCTGTCACTGGTGCCACGTCATGGCCCATGAGAGCTTCGAGGACAACGACATCGCGGCCATCATGAATGCGGACTTCGTGAACGTGAAAATCGATCGCGAGGAACGGCCGGATCTCGACCTTCTCTATCAGGCGGCCCTTTCCCTTATGGGCGAACATGGCGGCTGGCCGCTTACCATGTTTCTGACGCCCGATGGCGCGCCTTTTTACGGCGGCACCTATTTTCCACCCGAGGCGGGTTATGGGCGACCGGCCTGGCGCGACCTGCTGGCCAGCGTCACGCGCATCTATCAGGAAGACCCCGACAAGGTGACACGCAACGCCGTCGCCCTGCGCAACGCCGTCGCCGAGACGGTCGCAATCAGCGCAACGGGCGAACTGCCGCCGGAATTTCTTGAACAGACCGCGCGCAGCTTTTTGCGCATCGTTGACCGAAAACATGGCGGCATCGGCAAGGCACCAAAATTTCCACAAACGCCGATCTTCGATCTTCTCTGGCGCGCCCACCGTCGCGACCAGGGCGAGGCCTTTGGCGGTGCCGTGACCCGCACCCTCGACCACATCTGCGCGGGCGGGATCTACGATCACCTTGGCGGTGGCTTTGCCCGCTATGCGACGGACAAGGAATGGCACGTCCCGCATTTTGAAAAGATGCTTTACGACAACGCGCAGCTTGTCGAACAGCTGACCCTCGTCTGGCAGGAAACCCGCAATCCTTTCTATGAAGAACGCGTCCGCGAAACCGTCGCCTGGGTGTTGCGCGAAATGCAAAACGCGGACGGCGGTTTTCTAAGCAGCCTCGACGCCGACAGCGAGGGCCGCGAGGGGGCCTTTTACGTCTGGACGGAAACGGAAATCGATGCCCTTCTCGGCGACGCGGCGGCGGCTTTCAAGGCCGCCTATGACGTGCGCCCGGGCGGCAATTGGGAGGGCCGGACCATCCTTCGCCGCAACGCCGGTGGCGAGCTGCCGGTCTGGAATGCCGATCAGGCATTGCGCCTTCGCGCCAGCCGCGAAACCCTGTTTGCGGCACGCGCGCAACGGCCCCGGCCCGGCACGGACGACAAGGTGCTGGCCGATTGGAGCGGGTTGATGATCGCTGCCCTAGCTTTTGCCGGCACGGTTTTCGAACAGCCGGACTGGGTGGAAGCAGCTCGGCGCGGCTTTGCTTTCGTTTGCGAAAAAATGACGACCGACAATGGCCAGCTTTGCCATAGCTGGTGCCGGGGCCAAACCCACCCGGGCCTCCTTGACGATTACGCACAAATGGCACGCGCGGCGTTGGCGCTTTACGAAACCGGTTTTGCCGATGGCGACCTTGCCCACGCAACAAGCTGGGTCGCGATTGCAAATGAAAAACACTGGGACGTGGACAAGGGCGGGTATTTT
>CAYTAE010000098.1:0-6176 GCA_964435655.1 uncultured Rhodospirillaceae bacterium | reverse complement strand
GGCGGCATAATCCTGCAAATCGGATGTCGCCATTTCTTCCGGCGTTTTTACCAGCACGCGGGCAATGTCGATGGCCACATTGCCGACGCCGATCACGGCGACGGCCTTCGTGTCCAGACCGGGGTTGAGATGGCGGAAATCCGGATGCCCGTTGTACCAGCCGACGAAGGCTGCCGAACCATAGACGCCCTGCTTGTCCGCGCCGGGCATTCGGGCCGGGTTGTCCAGGGGCGCGCCGATGGCAAGAACGACCGCGTCGTAAATCTGGCGTAGCGCGTCGAGGGTAACGTCCCGACCGATCTTGACGTTGCCGTAATAGCGGATGTCTGGTTTTAGGGCCGTTTTGGTGTAGGCCTTCTGGATCTTCTTCGTCGTCTGATGATCGGGGGCAACGCCGGCACGGATGAGGCCGTAGGGGGCCGGCAAATATTCGATCAGGTCAATTTCGACATCCGCGTCGCCTGCCATTAACGCTTCGGCCGTATAGAAACCGGCAGGGCCGGCGCCGATGATTGCAACTTTTATCGTCATGCCGGGATCAGCTTGGCGTGGCGAGAGAAGCCCGTCAAGCAGGGGAAGCCGCGTCAGTCGGAAACGCGCCAGGTATGGCCGGAGCGAAGCAGCGTGTCGAGACCTCCGGCAGGCGTTTTTGCCTTTGCCGCTTCGATCTGCTGATTGAGCCGGGGGACATAGGGCTCGGATGGGTCTCCGTCAAGGACGCCGATTGCCATGGGGCAATCCGGTGGTTGCATGGATGCCAGCAGATTGGCGAGCGCGCGGTTCGTTTCGTCGTGAACCAGGATGTCGTCTTCCGTGATGCCGTTTTCGCCGATTGTGACGATCTCGATGTCGAGGCTGGCGGGCTTCAGGCGCAGGCCCTGGTTGCTGTCTTTGCCGAAGCGAAGGGGTTTCCCGTGTTCGACGTGAATCTGATGGTCTTCGGCGACGGTCTTCTCGGTAAATTCGTCGAAGATGCCGTCGTTGTAGACGATGCAGTTCTGGAAAAGTTCGACAAAGGAGGCGCCGGCATGCTCATGGGCGCGCAGGAACAGATCCGGCAGAAGTTTTTGCTGGGTATCGACGCCACGGGCAACGAAATGGGCGCCGGCCCCAAGGGCGAAAAGCGTCGGTGACAGGGGGTTGTCGATGGACCCCATCGGCGTGGAGGGCGAGCGCGTTCCAAGGCGAGAGGTCGGTGACGCCTGTCCCTTTGTCAGCCCGTAAATTTCATTGTTGAACAGCAAAATCTGGACATTGACGTTGCGCCGGAGGATGTGCAGCAGATGGTTGCTGCCAATCGACAGGCCATCGCCGTCCCCGGTGATGATCCAGACGCTTAAATCCGGATTGGCAAGTTTGACGCCCGTTGCAAAGGCGGGCGCGCGGCCATGGATGGTGTGAAAGCCGTAGGTGTTCATGTAATAGGGAAAACGTGACGAACAGCCGATGCCGGAAATAAAGACGACGTCCTCGCGGGGCACGCCCAGCTCCGGCATGGTTTTCTGAATGGCCTTCAGAATGGCGTAATCGCCGCAGCCCGGGCACCAGCGCACCTCCTGATCGGACGTGAAGTCCTTTGGTGTCAGCTTTTCAAGCGGTGTCGTCACGTTCATCCTAAGTCTCCAGGCGGCTGCGAATGGCCGCTTCGATTTCGGCAATTTTGAACGGCTGTCCCGAAATTTTGTTCAGGCCCTCGATCGGCAGTAGATATTCGCTACGCAGCAGCGTGCTTAGCTGTCCGGTGTTCATTTCCGCGACAAGTACGCAGTCGAAGCCTTCAAGCAATTCTTTCAGATTGGCGGGCAGCGGCCAGATATGGCGCAGGTGGATGTGAGAAACTTCCAGCCCGTCCTCCAGCAAATTTGAAACCGCTCGGTCGATTGGTCCATAGGTCGAACCCCAGCCGACAATGGCGAGGCGGCCTTTCGTGGGGCCCAATTCAACCGGCTGGGGTGGGATGTCCTTGGCGATTCCCAGGATCTTGGCGCTGCGTGTGTCCGTCATCTTCTGGTGGTTCGCCGGGTCGTAAGAAATATGCCCGCTCAGGCTGTCCTTCTCGATGCCGCCGATGCGGTGTTCCAGCCCCGGCGTTCCCGGAATGGCCCAGGGACGTGCGAGGGTCGCTTCGTCTCGCAAAAAGGGCTGAAAGCCTTCCGGGTCCGTTCGAAAAGTGACGGGCATTGGTTGAAAGCTGCTGGCATCGGGAATGCGCCATGGCTCCGAGGCGTTCGCGATGTAGCCATCGGTCAACAGGATGACCGGCGTCATATATTTTGTCGCAATGCGCACGGCTTCAATCGCGGCATCGAAACAGTCCGATGGCGAACGGCTGGCGATCACGGCCAGCGGGCTGTCGCCGTTGCGGCCCCACACCGCCTGGAAAAGATCGGACTGCTCGGTTTTTGTTGGCAGGCCGGTGGATGGCCCGGCACGTTGGGAATTGATGATGACCAACGGCAGTTCGACGCTGATGCCAAGTCCGATGGCCTCCATCTTCAGGGCCATGCCCGGGCCCGAACTGGACGTGACGCCAAGGGACCCGGCATAAGAGGCGCCGATGGCTGCGCAGACGGCTGCAATTTCGTCTTCCGCCTGGAACGTGACGACGCCATAGGCTTTCAGCTTTGCCAGATTGTGCAGGATGCCGGAGGCCGGCGTGATCGGATAGGACGCGAACGTCATTTTCAGATTGGCCAGTTCGCTGCCGGCGACCAGTCCCCAGGCAAGGGCCTCGCTGCCGGTGATGGTTCGATAAAGACCCGGCTCGATGCTTGCTTCCTGGATGGTAAAGCCGCCGATTTCTGCCGGCATTTCTGCCGTCTCGCCAAAGGCGTGGCCGGCGTCCATGGCGGCGATGTTGGCCTGGGCAAGTTCGGGCCGCTTCGCGAATTTTTTCTTGAGCCAGTCAACGGTTGCCGACCGGTCGCGTCCGTACATCCAGTAAACCAGGCCAAGGGTCCATAAATTTTTGCAGCGAAGGGCATCCTTTTTGGAAAGCCCAAAGGGCTTTACGGATTCAAGGGTCAGTTTCGAGATGTCGATTTTGACCGGTCGATAGGGGGTCAGCGTCTCGTCTTCAAGGGGGTCGTTCTCGCACCCGGCTTTTTGCAGATTGCGTGTGGTGAAGCTGCCAACGTCAAGGATGACCATGCCGCCTTTCTTGAGATCTTGCAGGTTCACCTTCAGCGCGGCCGGGTTCATGGCAACCAGCACATCGGGCGCATCGCCGGCGGTTTTGATGCGCCGTCCGCCGAAATTGATCTGGAACGCGGACACACCATAGGTCGTGCCGATGGGCGCGCGAATCTCTGCAGGAAAATCCGGGAAAGTCGCCAGATCGTTTTCGGCAAGGGCCGCCGTCAGCGTAAATTGGCCACCGGTCAACTGCATGCCGTCGCCGGAATCACCGGCAAAACGAACAACCGTTGTTTCCAGTTCCTGACGTGGTGCTCGGGCGGACGCCGCCTTGGCCGAAGCCGTCCCTGACATTCTATCTTTCCCCTTGTCGCCTGTGCCGCTTGCGTGTGCGCGTGCCCGCCGATGTCAGCAATATATTTATGCGGTTTTCATAGGGATGGCTAGGGCTGCCCACGCGTCCGTTCTCTTGGTTTTCTAGCCGATCATGCTGTAGCCGCCGCTTGCGCTCAAAACCTGGCCGGTGGTGTGGCCGGCGACCTTCTTGGATGCAAAGTAAAGAACGGCGCCAACGATGTCTTCGGGCCGGCCGATTTTCTTCAAGGGCATCATTTTGGCGATTTTCACGAGGGATTCGTCCGAGAAGCCAAGATCGCCCGTCTTCCACATGCTCGTCTCGCTGAAGTCTTTCGGATCTTCCGACACGGTGACGCCGGGGCAGACGACGTTGCAGCGAATGCCGAAACGGCCATTTTCCTTGGCGATGGTTTTCATGAAGCTGTTGACGGCTGCTTTCATGCCACCATAGACGGCTTCCGTGGGTTCGCCCTGACGGCTGGCGTCCGAACTGATGGCAATGATTGCGCCCTCGTTCTGGTCGATCATCGTGTCGAGAACATGCTTCGTACAATTAAGAAGCCCGACGAAGTTGATCTTGATGATCCGTTCCCAAAGGTCCGGCGTCGTCTTCGTAAAAAACATCAGCCGGTCCCAGCCGACATTGCTGACCAGCACGTCGATGCGCCCGTATTTTTCACGCGCCGCGTTGGCGGCTCTGCCGACGGCCTCAAAATCGGTGACATCCGTTTCAATGACCTGCACGTCGCCGGCGCCAAGTTTGCGGGCTTCCTCGGCGACTTTTTCCGCCTGTTTGGGTTCGATGTCGGCGATCGTTATTTTTGCGCCTTCTTTTGCAAACCCAAGGGTGATGGCGCGACCGATGTTTGAACCGCCGCCGGTAATAATAACGGATTTGCCTTTGAGACCGAGATCCATGCCTTCTTCTCCATGTGTGATAATTTGTTGTATTTCAAAATGTTGCACGCATTTGAACGCGCGCGTGCTTTAAAAAAGGCGTCCCCTGACCTTGGCCAAAAATTGGCCGGGCTTGTTTCTTGTCTCCGGAATGTTCCGGAAGAACGGTGGCCTAAAATTCCTTGCCGATGACGGCGCGGTCAACCGAAAAGGCACCCCCGCCCCGGAAAAAAACCGCCAGGGCGAAAAAGGCCCACATCATGGCGTGTTCGTAGCCGCCATTGTAGGCGAAGAAACCGTTGGCAAGGTGAACATGTGTGACGGCAACCGCCAGCAATACGACAATGGCAGCGGCGGCCGGACGGGTGAACAGGCCAAGCACCAGCAGCAGGCCGCCGAAAAATTCGACAGCCCCGGCAGCGGCAACCATGGTCGCGGCGGGTTCGATGCCGATTTTGCTGAAGAATTCTGCGGTTTTTTCCGGATCGCCTCCGAACCACCCAAACAGCTTTGTGGCCCCGTGGGGCATAAGAAAAAGCCCGGTCGTGATGCGAACAAGCGGATAGGCAAGGCAGGAAAGTTTCTCATAGATTCCGCCCAGCGCCGGAATGAAAAGCTTGGTCATCGTTCATGTCCTTCCAGATGGTTGCAGGTTCTCCACCCTGCGGTGGCTCAGCATGCGTCTGGCATGGCCTTTTCGGCAAGTCTGCCGTGGCAATTCCCTTAAAAACCGCGGCTTTTTAGGGCACGCGCGGCGATGCGGCGGGAAAATTCGCCGCTTTTCGGGCCGATGGCAAAGGCCTTGCCGTCCAGGTCGCGGACCGGCCACAGATGGATCAGGCTGTTGGTAAGAAAACATTCGTCGGCGGCAAGGGCTTCGGCCAGGCGGATGGGCCGGATTGCGACCGGGATGTCTGTGTGGGCGGCTTCTTCCAGAACAATTTTGCGAACAATTCCGGCGACGCCCGCTTGGGTTAAATCCGGCGTGATCAAATTTCCTTCACGGATGAAGAAGACATTTGTCTTCGTGCCTTCGATTAAATTGCCTGACGGGTCCAGCATCAGGCCTTCGATGTCCGGGGCGTCCCATTCATTGGCGGCCAGGACCTGTTCCAACCGGTTCAGATGTTTGATGCCGGCCAGGGCCGGGTTTTGTCCCAGACGGGTCTGGCAGACACGAAGGGACACGCCCCGGGTGGCAACATCCGACAACGGCGCTGCCGGGGATGGGGAAAAGCGCAGGATGCGGGTTGGCATCTGCCCTGCCACCGGCCGATAGCCAGCCCCGCCGGGGCCGCGCGTCAGCCAGATGCGAAGCACGCCGTCCACGGACCCCGCCAGAAGCTGTTGGGCTTCTGCCGTGAGGCGGCGTTCTTCCGGCCAGGCCAGCTTCAGGCGTTCGGCACCAAGGCGCAGTCGCTGCAGATGCGCGTGCCAAAATTCCGGTGCGCCGGCGCACACATGGATGGTTTCGAAAACGCCATCGCCATAGCGAAAGCCCCGGTCGTCGATGGGCAGGGACGTCGTCGGTTGCCCGTTTACCAGAACGTCCGGCGTCATGCGGTTCGGCGTCATTGGGTCAGGGCGCGGATCATGCCACGGGCCTTGTCGCGGGTTTCTTCAAGCTCGCGCTCGGGCACCGAATCGGCAACGATCCCGGCACCGGCGCGAATGGAAACCCGGTTCCCCTCGCAAAGGATGGAACGAATCAGAATGTTCAGGTCCATGTCGCCATCGCGGTTGAGATACCCGATGGCGCCGGTATAGGGGCCGCGTCCGGTTGCTTC
>CAYTAE010000097.1:0-6186 GCA_964435655.1 uncultured Rhodospirillaceae bacterium | reverse complement strand
CGTCCACTGACAAAGATCAGCAATGCAAGCAGAAAGAGGAAATGAACCGTCAGCCCACTCAACACGGTGACGACATGCAGGCCAACGGCGGACACCTCGGCTAAAAACGCATCCCCACCCCCCGCCTTTCCAAGGCGCGCAGCGACCAAGGCAAAGATACCAACCGGCGCAAAATACATCAGCCAGATGACCACCTTCATCAGCGCCTCGTTCAACCCGTTGAAAAGTCCGATGACATGTTCGCCAACCGGACCCAGGGTCGTCAGGGCAGCGGAAAGCAGAATGGCAAAGAAGATCAGAGGCAGAAGCTGCATGTCTGCGGCGGACGCGATCAAATTTGGCGAAACAAGAGAAAGCAGAATGTCCGTAAAGCCGATTTCCGCCTTCGCCGCGACGGCCTGAGGCAGGGTTTGGGCTTCAAACGCAAGCCCAACACCGGGCTGGATGAGATTAACGACAACCAGTCCGATGATCACGGCCACCGCCGTCGTGCCGACAAAGTAAAGAATGGTGATGCCGCCAATACGCCCAAGTTTTCTTATGTCCCCCAAAGAAGCCACGCCGCTGATGACCGCGGCAATAATCAGGGGAACAATCAACATCTTCAGCGCGTTGAGAAAAAGCTCGCCCAGCCAGGCAACGGCCAGCATGTCGTCGCCCCAGAACCAGCCGGTCACGACGCCGGCGAGAACACCAAGCACAATCAGCAGCAGGAGGATGGTGGCGTGCGTATGGGGCATGCGAAGCCTTCAATCCGGTTTCGGCCCATCATCTTCGAAAGGGCGGCATTCTCCAAGCCCGAAAGTGGATGCCTTGACCGGCCCTGCCTGTCGCTTTACAAGCGAAAAGATCAGACATCGCGGTAACATTGGCAGGTTTCAGGTGAAAGAAGACACGCGCATCGTCAATGCCGGGCGGAACCCGGAAGAAAATTTCGGGATCGTCAATCCACCGATCTATCGCGCCTCCACCGTGACCTTTCCAAGCCTTGCAGCGCTTGAATCCCACGACAAACGCCCCTTCGACGGGGTTTATTACGGTCGCCACGGCACACCGACGACCTTTGCGCTGGAAGCGGCAGTGGCCGAGCTTGAAGGCGGCGATCGCAGCATCGCGGTGGCATCAGGCCTTGCCGCCATCGCCGCATCGCTTTTCGCCTTCCTCAAAGCAGGCGATCACCTTCTGGTTGCCGACAGCGTCTACGGGCCGACACGGTATTTTTGCGATCAGGTGCTAACGCGCTTTGGCGTCGAAACAACCTATTACGATCCTCTTGTCGGTGCCGGCATCCAGGATTTGCTGCGGCCAAATACGAAAGTCGTCTTTGTCGAGCAGCCCGGATCGCTGACCTTCGAAGTGCAGGACATTCCTGCCATCGCCAAGGCCGCTCATGAAAAAGGGGCCGTCGTCATTCTGGACAACAGTTGGGCAACGCCACTCTATTTCAAACCATTCGAACATGGCGTTGACGTTTCAATCCAGGCAGCGACGAAATACATCGTCGGCCACGCAGACGCCATGCTTGGCGTCATCACCACCCTCGAACCCCATTTCAAGACGGTCCGCAAAACGGTCGCCAGTCTCGGTTCCTGTTCCGCGCCCGAAGAATGCTATCTGGCCCTGCGCGGCCTGCGTACGCTCCGCGTCCGCCTTGACCGGCACCGACAAACGGCGCACGCCCTTTGCGAATGGCTGAAGGGGCGAAGCGAGGTGACACGCATTCTTTATCCGGCCCTTCCCGAAGATCCCGGTCATGCCATCTGGAAACGCGACTTCACCGGTGCGCCGGGGCTTTTTTCCTTCATCCTCAAGGACCGTCCGAAAGAAGCCATTGCCGCCATGCTTGACGGCATGAAATTGTTCGCCATCGGGTACAGCTGGGGCGGCTATGAAAGCCTGATCCTCCCCATCTATCCAGAAACGATCCGAACGGCGACGACCTGGAAGGAAGGGCCCGCCATCCGTATCCATGCAGGGCTCGAAGACCCGGACGATCTGATCCGGGACCTTGACGAAGGGTTCAAGCGCCTGAACGCCGCCAGCTAAGTCTCGTTTCTAGAGTTCGTAAAAAACCGAGAAAATCGTCCGGACGTCAAAATTCTCATCGCTGGTAAGCGGTGCACCAATGCCGAAGCCCAGCGTGATGTCTTCATTTTCAAAAGGGGTGCTCAGAAAGCCAAGGGTGGCATTGATGACCGTTTCGTTGTCGGTTCCTTTGGCAATTCCCTCGCCATCGAATTCGAGAAGCGGAACAAATTCCGGCGAGAGCGGATAAAGAAAAGCGAGGTTGAAGCCGATTTCAAGATCGGCCTCATCGGCTTCTTCTTCCGATTGGTTCATCGGAATCCCAAAGCTGAGTTTGGCCGTTGCCTGCAGGCCTTGAACTTGCCAACCCGCACTCAAAAAGGGTTCGACCTCTACTTCACGGTTGCTGCCGACCGATTTGCTTTCGTCCCCGGTGGGAAGCTCGATTTCAAGCCCGCCGCCGAAGGCAAGCCCTTGTGCCGGAAAGACAAAGGGCGCGAATTTTAGGCCTATTTCAATCGTGCCGAGATTCGAACGGCTTGGCCCATCGCCCGGATCAAGAAAGGCGTATGGCACCTCAAGTTCGAAGCCGAGCCAGTCATTGAAAGCGTATTCCGCCGTCAGCCCAAGGGTGTGTTCCGTGCCTGCTACCCGATTGCGAAAGCGATGATCGAGACGAAGGCCCGTTTCCGACATTGGCGTATCGCCGATAAGAGGATCAAGAAAATCCAGGGATTCAGGTGAAGACTTTCCCTTCTCATGGGCAAGCGCCGACGCGCTCTGGCCCGCACCGGAAAGGGCGAGACAAAAGATGCCGAGAACGGCAAGGGCGTTGCCGGGTTTACGAAGATTAGGATTGTGCATGGGTGACTGGCCCCTTTTTTCGCGCTGCCAGATAGCCCAAGGCGCCAACCGGCACAAGCAGGCTGGCCGCAAATATCAGAAAGGCCGTGGCGGCAATGGATGGGCCGGACGGCGTGTCCCAGGTGAACGAACCCCAAATCCCGCCAAGGACGGCCACGGCGCCAAGAAAGGCAGCAAGCACGGCCATTGCCTCAGGGTTGCGGACAAAGCGCCGCGCCGTCGCCGCCGGAATGATCAGCATCGACGTAATCAGAAGAATGCCCACGATTTTGATGGCGACAACAATCACCAACGCAATCAACATCATGAAACAAATCTGCATCCGACGCACCGGCACGCCCTCGACCCGGGCAAGTTCTTCATGGATCGTCATGGCAAGAAGCGGCCGCCAGATTGCCACAAGAAGGACAAGGGCCGTAAAGCCGCCGCCATAGATCCAAAGCAGATCCACGTCGCCAACGGCGAGAATGTCGCCAAAGAGATAGCCCATCAGGTCCACGCGCAGGCCTTCAAGAAATGCCAGCCCGACGAGCCCGAAGGCAAGCGCCCCATGGGCAAAAAGCCCAAGCAGCGTATCGGTCGCCAGCCGCTGTTGACGTTCGGCAAACGCAAGTGCCAGGGCAATGGCCACCGCCACCGCAAAAATGCCGATCAACGCGTCGAAATGCAGCAAAAAACCAAGCGCCACACCAAGAAAGGCGGAATGGGCCATGGTGTCGCCAAAATATGCCATCCGCCGCCAAACCACGAACACGCCCAAGGGACCTGCGACGATGGCAACGCCAAGGCCGGCCAGAATCGCGCGCAGCAAAAGATCGTCCATGGCTCAGGCCTCCGGCCCGGCAGGCGGCGCACCGGTGGGTGGCGCATCGATGGCTGGCAGAACGTTTCCTGCTTCGTCATGGACGTGATCGTGGTGATGGGTGTAGACGGCAAAACGCGTCTCATCGGCGGTGTCACCGAAGAGGGCGAGATATTCCGGATGCCGGCTCACAGCCTCGGGATGACCGGCGCAGCAAACGTGGCGGTTCAGGCAGATAACCTCGTCCGTCGCCGCCATCACCAGGTTCAGATCGTGGGAGATCATCAGCACAGCACAGCCCTGCTTGCGGCGGATATCGCCGATCAACCGGTAGAGTTCCGACTGGCCCGGCATGTCGACGCCCTGAACCGGTTCGTCGAGGACAAGTAAATTCGGCCTTCTGAGAAGGGCGCGCGCCAACAGAACCCGGCGAAGCTCGCCACCGGAAAGGCTTTGGATAGGGTGGCTGAGGATATCCCCGGCGCCGACGAGGGCCAGCATGTTACGAACATCGGCCGCCCCCCGCCCCGCCATCGCCAAAAACCGCCGGACGGTAAGGGGCAGGTTCGGATCCACCGCAAAGGCCTGGGGCACATAGCCGATGCGCAGGCCGTCGGCCTTTTTAATTTTTCCCGCCTCTGGATCAATAAGGCCGAGAAGAGCCCGGACGAGCGTTGTCTTCCCAGAGCCGTTCGGGCCGATAATCGTCACGATCTCGCCTTCATGGACGGCAAGATCGACGCAGTCCAGCACCAAATGCCCGCCATGGCGAAGCGTCATCCCCTTTGACGAAATCAACACGGGACCTTGCTTGAGATCCTGCCCGGTGCCAGGCGTGGATTGTGGTGGTGTTGCCTTTGGCGGTGTGTGCGATGCCTCGGGCACAGGCAACACCGGCGACACCTCATGGCGACAATCGTGGCACAGGCCATGGGCCTCAATTGTGGCACCAACCAGCTGAAAATCTTTTCCCTTGGCCCCGGCTGCCAACGTCGTTTCAATCGCCCGATTGTCCAACTCCGTCACCTTCCCACAATCATCGCAAATCAAATGCTGACTTGGGTGGGGCCGCGACGGATCGACACAGCCGAGATAGGCGTTCCGGGATTCAATCCGGTGGATCAGCCCTTGCTCTCCCAGAAAATCGAGAGTGCGGTAAACCGTTGGCGGGCGAACGGGCTTGCCCGCCGCCTGAAGACGGTCGAGAATGGCGTACGCGCCAAGAGGCATGTGGCTATCCCAGATCAGCTCAAAAACCTGACGGCGAAGCGGCGTAAAACGCACGCCGCGCTGCTGGCAAAGGTCAGCTGCTACCGTCATCGCCTCCATCATACAGCGGCGATGATCATGGCCATCGTCGGGTGGTGGAACTTTTGGCCGTGTTTCCTGAGCTGACATCGACCTCATCGCTTCTCGCACAAAAAATCTATATTTTTCAGCCAATAAACTAATGTTACGCTATAACATACCTTATGTAGAAACAAGGATGAAGAAAGCCACTTCGAGATGCCATTAAACGTACAGAAATAGAGATATTTCATGCACCTATCAAAACCCCTTAAAGTGATTTCTGTTTTAGCCATTTTTGGCCTTACCGCCCAGCCTGTCGAAGCTGCGCCACCCGCTGTGGCCGCGCCACCCGCTGTGGTCGTCAGTATCTCGCCGCTGCATTCCCTTGTCGCCGCCGTCATGAAGGGGGTCGGAAAGCCGGCCCTCCTCAGCCCTGGCGGCACCTCCCCTCACCGCACGACGCTGCGTCCATCGACCGCCCAGCGCCTTGCACAGGCAAAGCTTGTCTTTTGGGTTGGACCGGAACTGGAAACTTTTCTAGAGAAGCCCCTAAAGCGGTTATCGGAAAAATCCGGGGCCAAAATCACAGCCCTTCTGCATACGCCAGGCACGCTCCGTCGCAGGGCCAAACACCTACATTCAGATGCCGACAGCACGCCCCACAATCCGGACGCAAATCACCAATTCGACCCTCATTTTTGGCTCGATCCGGAAAACGCAATCCAGGTCGTCGCAATCGTTGCCGAACAGCTTGGTAACGCGGACCCGGAACGGGCAGTCGTCTATCGACAAAATCGCGACCAGACAACCGCAAGCCTACGCGCCCTAGATCGAGAAATGCGAGAACAGCTGGCTCCCCTCGCCAACATCCCGTACCTCGTTTTTCACGATTCTTACGCTTATCTTGAAGGGCGCTATGCCCTCGGCCCGTCCCAAGCCGTCGCCATCGACCCGGAGCGCCGGGTCGGACCACGCCGGATTGTGGCACTTCGCAGGAAAATTGCTGAAAACGTGTTTCGCTGCCTTTTCCACGAGCCCCAATTCACCGCGCCCATCCTTGCGCGCTTGCGCGAGGGATCGGATATTGCCACTGCGCAGTTGGACCCGCTGGGAAGCGGTTTGGTGCCAGGCCCCGACCTTTACTTCCAGATGATGGCCGCAAACGCCGCGTCGCTGCAAAATTGCCTCAAGCCCGCGCGGGACGG
>CAYTAE010000096.1:0-6208 GCA_964435655.1 uncultured Rhodospirillaceae bacterium | reverse complement strand
GTGACGGTAACCTACATGCTTATTTTTCTGACGCCGCTTTCGCTTGTTCCGGCGCTGTTCGTCTGGAAAATGCCGCTGCTATCGGAATTGCCGGCCTTGGTCGCCCTTGGTATTACCGCCACCCTTGCCCATCTGGCAATGACGCGCGCCTTTTCCGCAACCGATGTGACTGCCATCCTTCCCTTCGATTATTTGCGCCTTCCCTTTGTCGCACTGATCGGCTTTCTCGCCTTCGGGCAAGTGCCAGATATCTGGACATGGATCGGCGGCGGCGTGATTGCCCTTGCCGCCATTTACATTGCAGAACGTGAATCACGACTTCGGCGAACGGCCATCACGCCAGCTTCGGTTGCGGCAGTCGAAGGGGCCGGCCCGACAGCAATCAAGCCGTCCCCGGACACCAATGCCGTCTGCGAACGGGAAGAAAAGACCGCAAAAACCGATTAAGGCGCCAGCCGGCACCCAATCCCTGAACAGGCGCCCGAATTATTGCTCACGCAATGGTGCAACTTCGTCGATGAGACGGGCAAGATCGATGTCCTTTTGCGTCAGCCCACCAACATCGTGGGTGCTTAAAATAATTTCAACCCGGTTGTAGACATTGAGCCATTCCGGGTGATGATCGAACTTCTCTGAAAAAAAGGCGACCCGCGTCATGAAGGCGAACGCCTCGGCAAAATCTGCAAAATGATAAACCTTGCGAATCGCGTCGCGCTCTTCATGCTCAATCCAGCCATGAATTTCGTGAAGGGCCGTTGTCCGGTCCATGCCAACAAGCTTTTCTGACATTGCTTCCGCCTCCTGTGCCAAAGGCTTTTTGCTGCGCCAAAACACGCCCTTCAGGATGGCGCGGGCGGCTGCGAAGATCAAGCAATTGCGGTCAAAGCCGCTTGTGAACGGCGGCGCGAACGACTGGCACGACTTCTTTTTCGAACCATGGATTCTTCCGCATCCAAATCTGGTTGCGCGGGCTTGGGTGAGGCAGGGGGTAAAAGCGAGGCGCATAGTCGCGCCAGGCACGGACGGTCTCGGTCAAGGTTGGACGGATGCCGTCTCCCAAATACGTGGCCTGGGCATAACGTCCGAGCAGAAGAAACACATCGATTTTCGGCATCTGGCGAAACAGGCGGGCATGCCATTTTGGCGTACATTCCGGCCTTGGTGGCAGATCGCCGCTGCGCCCTTTGCCAGGATAGCAAAACCCGGTTGGCACGATGGCGATCCGGCTTTCATCATAAAACGTGGCGTCGTCGAGGCTGAGCCATGCACGCAAATTCTTGCCCGACGCGTCGTTCCATGGAATGCCGCTTTCGTGAACGCGCAAGCCAGGGGCCTGACCGACAATCGCGATGCGTGCCGTCGGACTGGCGCACACAATCGGTCGTGGTGGCAAGGGAAGCGCCGCTTCGCACAGGCGGCAGGCGCGCACCTCACGCAGCAGTTTTTTAAAGGCCGCCGTCATATCGACCGTGCCGCCCAGATCGCATGCCCGTTCCGAAAGGTGGCGTGTCCGAATTTCTCTGAAATCCCGGCCGCTGTCAGAACAAGAATTGACGCGCTTTCCGAATTCACCATGACAGCGTAAGACTAACAGCAATCCAAGAGTGAGAGACAGGAATGATCCGCGTTCTTTTCGTCTGCATGGGCAACATCTGCCGTTCACCAACGGCCGAAGGCATCTTCCGCGCTGAAATCGCAGCGGCAAAGCTTGGCGATGGCGTCACCGTCGATTCCGCCGGAACCCACGACTACCACGCGGGCGAACCACCGGACCCGCGTGCGTGCGAGGCCGCCGATGCGCGCGGCATCACCATCGGCCATCTGCGCGCCCGCAAGGTCAAAAAACGTGACTTCGAGACCTTTGACTACATCCTGGCGATGGACCGTCAAAACCACGCCCTCTTGGCCAAGGCCTGCCCACCGGAACGAATGGACCGGCTGCATCTGTTCCTGAGCTTTGCAGAAAATATCGCAACCGCCGACGTGCCCGACCCCTATTACGGAGGCCTTGACGGTTTCGATCACGTGCTGGACCTTATCGAAGCCGGTGCGACGGGTCTGCTGATGGAAATTCAGACGCGACTAAAGCGCGGCGACATCTGACGAACAATCGGCCAAGGGATAATCGGCTTCCGCCCGGTAAATCGGCCCATCAGGGGATAGCTTGCTTGAATAAAGCGTAAAATACCGGACCGGAAACGCCTCAACGCAAAAAGGTTCCCGCGTCGCCAGAAAATCCGCCACCGCGCGCGGCGGCACATCGCGCAGGCGGGCAAAGGTGACATGGGGAACGAATTTACGCCCCTCAGGCAGAAGACCCGTTCGTGCGATGGCGGATGCAATTTTTTCCTGCAGGCGCACCAATTCCGGCGTGCGATCCGCCCCCACCCAAATCTGACGCGCCTGGCGGCGGCTACCAAAAAAGCCAAGGCCCTGAAGGCGCATTGAAAAACCATCCGCGTGAATTTCACGCAACGCATCATTGATGTCACCTGCCATCGCTTCATCCACGTCGCCGATGAAGCGAAGCGTAAGATGAAAATTTTCGGACCGCACCCAGCGGGCCTGTTTCAGGCCACAGCAAAGCGCGCCCAGACGCGCACGCGCCGCCGAAGGTAACCCAAGGCCTACAAATAAACGCAGCATGACCTGCCTGCTTCTTTACGGACTGGGGTTCGGGTTCTGGCCGTGAATGGCATCGATGCCCCCGATCACCTCCGAAGACAAAGACATGGCAGCGCTTGCAAGATTGCTTTGCAACTGCGTCATCGTCGTCGCTCCGACAATCGCACTGGTGACGAAGGGGCGGCCAATTGCATAAGCAAGCGCCATCTGCGCCGGGTCCAGTCCGTGGCCTTCGGCAAGACGCACATAGGCCTCCGTCGCCGCCTGGGCGCGAAGGTTCGAATAACGAGTAAACTCTGAAAAAAGTGTCAGCCTTGCCCCTTCCGGTTTTCTGCCGTCAAGATATTTTCCGGAAAGCACACCGAAGGCCATCGGCGAATAGGCCAGCAAGCCGCAATTTTCACGGATCGCCATTTCCGCCAGCCCCACTTCAAAGCTCCGGTTCAGTAGATTGAACGGGTTTTGGATGCTTGCCATGCGCGCCAAGCCCTTCGTCTCGGCAAGGTGAAAATAACGCATCGCCCCCCATGGGGTTTCGTTGGAAATACCGATGGTGCGAATTTTTCCGGCGCGCACAAGACCGTCAAGCACTGCCAGAGTTTCCTCAAGGGGCACGGATTCTTCTTCAACATGACGGTACCCAAGGGTGCCGAAAATATTCGTGCTGCGATCTGGCCAGTGCAATTGGTAGAGGTCGATGTAATCCGTACGCAGGCGACGCAGGCTGGCATCAATGGCGGCTTCGATGTTGCGGCGATCGAGACAATGTTTCCCGCCACGAATGTAGGAAAACCGTGATTGCCCGACGACCTTTGTGGCCAGAACAACCTTGTCCCGGTTCTTCCGCGCCTTCAGCCAGGTGCCGATATAGGCTTCCGTCCTGCCACAGGTCTCGGCGCGCGGCAGGACCGGATACATCTCCGCCGTGTCGATAAAATTGACGCCCTGGTCCAGGGCCAGGTCAAGCTGGCCGTGAGCTTCGCTTTCCGTGTTCTGCTCGCCCCAGGTCATCGTACCGAGGCAAATGCAGCTCACCTGAATTCCAGACCGCCCGAGCTTCCGTTTTTCCACGCCAGCCTCCTCTGCCAGCCAAAACACCTAAACCACCCCTATGCGGCATAACCGCTTATGGCGTCACAATAGCTTGCGAGACACCGCCTTGCGAGAGGCCGTGCAACAAGGCGAAGATAGGCGAGGATCTATTTTTTACAGTCCCTGGCAAATCTATGGCAATTTCGTAACGACGGGGACCAGCCTGCTATAAAGAAGCTGGACGAGACAAACGGAAATGAACGGCCATGAATGACAAGGACTTGGAATCCCTGCTGAAAAACAACCAGGCATGGGCGGCCTCCAAAATTAAAGGGGATCCCGATTTTTTCACGCGGCGCTGCAAGACACAGGCTCCCAAATATCTTTGGATCGGGTGTTCGGACAGCCGGGTTTCCGCCAATGAAATCACCGGATTGCAACCCGGTGACATGTTCGTCCATCGCAACATCGCCAATGTTGTCCCGCACGGCGATTTAAACTGCCTTGCCGTCATTCAGTTTGCCGTTGAAGCTCTCAACGTCAAACACATCATCGTCACCGGGCATTACGGGTGCGGCGGCATTATGGCCGCCATGCAAGACAAGGATCATGGCCAGATCGGGAATTGGCTGGCCCACATCAAGGACGTGTACCGCCAGCATTACGAAGAGATCACGAGCCTGGATGGCCAGGAAGCTCAGGCCAACCGCCTGTGCGAATTAAACGTCGCCGCCCAGGTTCACAACGTCGCCAAAACTTCCATCGTCCAGAACGCCTGGCGGCACGGCAAAGACGTGCAGGTTCATGGCTGGATCTACAGCCTCAAGAACGGCATCCTGCAGGACTTAAAGGTCGGGATCCGCGCGATCGAATAATTGCACCCAGCCCACCGAATGACCGGCGAAGACAACGGATAAACACCGGCGTTTAGATAATTTCGAGGGCGTTTTCCGGCGGCCGGCCAAGAACGGCGCGATTGTTGGCAACGACGATCGGCCGCTCGATCAGTTTCGGGTATTTCGCCATGGCGGCGATCAGCCCATCCGCATCCAGATTGAGGTCTGCAATTTCCTTGTATTCCGCCTCATTTTTCCGGATCAGCGCCTCTGGGGCCAGTTTCAGCAGGTGCAGCAACCGGCGAATCTCTGCCGCCGTGGGCGGCGTCTTCAGATAGTCGATAACGACCGGCTGGATGCCGCGCTCCTGCAAAAGCGCCAGCGTAGCGCGTGATTTACTACATCGCGGATTGTGATAAATTGTAACGGACATGATGGTTCCTTTGAGTTTCCCCAATTGTAACGCGATCCAAAGCGTCGCGCGACGGTTTCTACGCCCCGCATGCGCAGGCTTTGCCGCCGCCCTCCTGCTGCTGGTCCTGGACATTGCCGTGCCGGGGGCACTGGCGCAAACGGCGACGCCACAAGTGGTCACACCGGAAACAGTTACGCCGCAGGTGGTGCCGCCGCACGCAGCGGCGACCCTGTTGCAGACTCTCGAAGACAGCGCCTCGCGCGAACGCCTGCTGGAACATCTCCGCGTCCTTGCAGCCGCCTCAAAAGACGCCGCCGTGGACGCCCCGAAAGAAAGCCTTGGCATACGGGTTGCGGCCCTTCTGATTACACGCATTCAAGCCGTCGGCGCCGACCTTCAAGGAGCCATTGCCGTTCTCGCCGACGCCCCAAAACTGTGGGACTGGGCACGGACCCAGGCAACAGACGCAACCGCGCGCAAACGCTGGCTGGACGTGTTGCTGTGGCTGGTTCCGGTGCTTGGTGCCGGCTTTGCCGCCGAATGGCTGTCGCGCGCATTACTTGCCCGCCCCCGCGCCGCCGTTGAAGACCGCGTGACGGAAAGCGCCGCCCTTCGCGTCACCCTTCTTGGCGTGCGAAGCGTGCTCGACCTTCTGCCGATTGCCGCCTTTGCCGCCGGGGCCTATGGCGCGCTGCCCTTGACCGGCGCGGAAGGCAAGGTGCGCCTTGTTGTCATGATCCTGATTAACGCCAATTTGCTGTCGCGCGCCATTCTTGCGGCGGCGCGCATGCTGCTTGTGCCCTATGTCAGTTCGCTACGTCTCTTGCCCTTAAGCGATGGCACGGCGCGCTATGCCTATATCTGGGTCCGGCGTTTCGCAAATTTCGCTGTTTACAGCTTTTTCATCCTGGCGGCCGCCCTGCAACTTGGCCTGACGGCCCAAGGCCATTCCGGATTGGCCAAAACCGCAGGCCTTGTGCTGGCAACCCTCGCCATCATTTTCATCCTTCAGAACCGTCGCGGCGTCGCCGATTGGCTGCGCGGAGATGGCGGCGCACAAGGAGCCAAAGACTGGGCTTTCCGAGGTCTTCGCAACCGTTTTGCCGATGTCTGGCAGGTGTTGGCCATCCTTTACGTGTTTGTCGCGTTCGGCATCTGGGCACTTGAAATCGAGGGCGGCTTCGCCTTCGTTCTGCGCGCGAGTCTTCTTTCCGTCGGCATCCTGCTGGCGGCATGGGGAACACTGGCAGCCCTGCACCGTCTGATCGACCGCAGCTTTCGGGTCAGCCCGGCCTTGAAA
>CAYTAE010000095.1:0-6307 GCA_964435655.1 uncultured Rhodospirillaceae bacterium | reverse complement strand
AAAAGGTCAGTTTTTGGCACCGTGGGATATGGCAAATGTCGTAAAAAAGATTGCCGATGCCGGAAACCCGAACACCTTGCTGTGTGAGCGCGGTGCCAGCTTTGGTTACAACACGCTTGTTTCAGACATGCGCGCGCTTCCGGTTCTTGCTCGTGATGGCGTTCCGGTTGTCTTCGATGCCACCCATTCCGTCCAGCAGCCGGGCGGCCAGGGGGAAACCAGTGGCGGTCAACGCGAATTTGTACCGGTTCTTGCCCGTGCCGCCGTCGCAGTCGGCGTTGCTGCCGTTTTTCTGGAAACGCACCCCGACCCGGACAACGCACCTTCCGATGGTCCCAACATGGTGCCGATGGGCGAACTTCCAGCGCTGTTGGAAACATTGCTGGCATTTGACCGGGTGGCGAAAACGTTTCCTTGTTCCTGATCGTCTTTGAGAGGAATTCAACATGATGGCGATTACCGATATCCGCGCCCGTGAAATTCTGGACAGCCGCGGCAATCCCACCGTCGAAGTGGACGTTTTTCTAGAAAATGGCGCCCATGGGCGGGCCGCTGTTCCTTCTGGCGCTTCGACCGGCGCCCATGAGGCGGTTGAGCTTCGCGATGGCGATGCAGAGCGTTATGGCGGCAAGGGCGTGCGCAAAGCTGTTGATGCCGTGAACGGTGAAATCTTCGAGGCGCTTTCAGGGATGGATGGGGAAGACCAGATCGCCATCGATCGCATTCTTATTGAACTGGATGGCACGTCAAACAAATCGCGCCTTGGGGCGAACGCCCTTCTTGGGGTGAGCCTGGCGAATGCCAAGGCGGCCGCCACCAGCGCCGGGCTGCCGCTTTACCGCTATATCGGTGGCGCCCATGCCCGAACTTTGCCGGTGCCGATGATGAACATCATCAATGGCGGCGCCCATGCCGACAACCCGATCGACTTTCAGGAATTCATGATTATGCCGGTTGGCGCGCCGACGATGGCCAAGGCCGTGCGGGTAGGGGCAGAAATCTTCCAGGCATTGAAGACGCAATTAAAGAAGGCCGGCCATAATACGAATGTCGGCGACGAAGGTGGGTTCGCGCCCAATCTGGAAAGCCCGGACGTGGCGCTTGGCTTTATTATGCAGGCAATCGAAAAAGCCGGTTACGAACCGGGCAAGGACGTCATGCTGGCCCTTGACGTGGCGGCGAGCGAATTTTTTAAAGACGGCATCTACGACCTGTCGGGCCAGGGGGAAAAGCTGAATACCAATAGCTTGATCGCCCTCTACCAGGATTTGGTGGAACGCTATCCGATTGTCTCCATCGAGGACGGCATGGCGGAAGATGACTGGGACGGCTGGGACGCACTTACAAAAGCGCTTGGTGACCGGGTTCAACTTGTTGGCGATGACCTTTTCGTCACCAATCCGGTGCGGCTGCAGGAAGGGATCGCGCGCGGCGTGGCAAATTCCATTCTCGTCAAGGTCAACCAGATAGGCACCCTCTCCGAGACCCTGGAAACGGTGGAAATTGCCCATAAGGCTGGTTATACGGCCGTGATGTCCCATCGTTCCGGTGAAACCGAGGATGTCACAATCGCCGATTTGGCGGTGGCCACAAATTGCGGCCAGATCAAAACCGGTTCCCTTTCGCGCTCGGACCGGCTGGCCAAATACAATCAGCTTCTCCGTATCGAAGAAGAACTGATGCCCAATGGCCACTACGCTGGAAAGGCCGTTCTGCGCGCAGGGCGCTAAAACACACGCAAAAAAAGTTGACGGCCTGCATGCATCGTGATTCCATTCGTTCATGTTGATTTTCAACGAGCTTCGTGCACGTGCGAAACAGATTGTCGCACCCGTTATCGGCATTGCGGCCATCACCTATTTTGGCCATCACACCATTCAGGGTGAGCATGGAATTTTGACCTGGCTGCAGCTCTCAAGTCAGGTAGAGCAGGCGAACACAACCCTCCACAGCCTTGAAACAAAACGCCGTCAGCTTGCCAACCGGGTTCGTCTTCTGCACCCAGATCACCTTGACCTCGACATGTTGGACGAACAGGCGCGTCGTTTGCTCAATCTGGGCCGTGCGGACGAAATTCTTATTCTCATGCCGCCGGGGAATGCCGACGTGAAGATGTCCTCAAGCGCTCTCGACGGCAATAATTAACCTAAATTCAGTTTATCTTAATATTTCATAGGAATACTAAGGTGTTGCAACATTCATTCTTGTTGCAATTCCACGATCATGCGCGTAGGTCTGACAATAGATGCATCCGACGCATCGAAGGACAGGCGCGGCATGGCGGTACCAAAACCCAGAAAAAAATCTCCCAAAAAGCCCCAGAAAAAGGCGGCAAAGAAGGCACGGCGGCGTCCGGTGCCAAAAAAAGCCGCCGCTTCAGAGCTGACGAGACTTTTTGAGTTTTACCGGCGCATGTTGCGCATTCGCCGCTTTGAAGAAAAAGCCGGGCAGCTTTATGGCATGGGCCTTATCGGTGGCTTTTGCCATCTCTATATCGGTCAGGAGGCGGTGGTTGTCGGCGCGCTTTCGGCAATCACCCCGCCAAAGGATTCGTTCATTACCGCCTATCGCTGCCACGGCCACGTGTTGGAAGCAGGCATCGATCCAAAAGTGGTGATGGCCGAACTGCTCGGTCGCAGCAACGGCCTTTGCAAGGGCAAGGGCGGTTCCATGCACTTCTTTGCGCCTGAAAAAGGGTTTTACGGCGGCCACGGCATCGTTGGCGCCACGGCACCCCTCGGCACGGGCCTAGCCTTCGCCCACAAATATCGCAAAGACGGCGGCGTCACCCTGGCCTTCTTCGGTGAGGGCGCGGCCAATCAGGGCCAGGTCTATGAGGCGCTTAACATGGCGTCGCTCTGGAAACTGCCCATCGTCTACATCATCGAGAACAACCGCTATGGCATGGGAACCGCCGTTGAACGCGCTTCGGCCATTACCGATATGTACAAACATGGTGAAAGCGTCGGCATTCCGGGAAAACGCGTCGATGGCATGGATGTCGAAGCTGTTCAAAAAGCTGTAAAGGCGGCAGCCGATGAGGCGCGCGCAGGCAAGGGACCGGTTCTTCTTGAAATGCGGACGTACCGTTACCGGGGTCATTCGATGTCGGACCCGGCAAAATACCGCAGCCGCGAGGAAGTCGCAAAAATCCGTGAAAAACGTGACCCGATTGATCATTTGGGCAAAGTGCTTCTGAAACACCCGAAGGTAAAAGAAGAAGACCTGAAAGAGATCGACCGCGAAATAAAGGCCGTCATTTCCAAGGCCGCCGATTTTGCCCAGAAAAGTCCCGAGCCAGAGCCGGCCGAACTTCTGACGAACATACAGATCGAGGCATAGGCCCATGGCAAAAGAACTTCTGATGCAGGCCTTAAGCCCAACGATGGAAGAGGGAACCCTTGCCCGTTGGGTAAAGAAGGAAGGCGAGACGGTCGCAATTGGCGATGTGCTGGCAGACGTCGAAACGGACAAGGCGACGGTCGAAATGGAGGCCCCGGAAGAAGGCATTCTGGGGAAAATACTGGTGCCGGCAGGCACCGAAAACGTCAAGGTAAACACGCCCATCGCCTGGCTTTTGGAAGAGAGCGAGGACGCGCCCGCCTTGAAAGAAACCCATATTCAAGAAGATGTCCCGGAACCGGAAGAGGCCCCTGTGCCAGCGAAACCTGCCTCTGCCGCAGAACCTGCCTCTGCCGCAGGCGCTACCGATATGGGCGAGACAACAACCCAAACCGTCCGCGATGCCCTTCGCGACGCGATGGCCGAAGAGATGCGCCGGGATGAAACGGTTTTTCTGATGGGCGAAGAGGTCGCCGAATATCAGGGCGCCTATAAAATAAGCCAGGGCCTGCTTGAGGAATTCGGGGCGATGCGAGTCGTCGATACGCCGATCACCGAAATGGGATTTTCCGGCCTTGGTGTCGGTGCTGCCTTTGCCGGGCTTCGCCCGATCATCGAATTCATGACGTTTAACTTTGCCATGCAGGCAATTGACCATCTCGTCAATTCCGCTGCCAAGACGCTTTATATGTCCGGAGGCGAGGTGTCGGTTCCCATTGTCTTTCGTGGGCCAAACGGGCCTGCGGCCCGGGTCGCCGCCCAACATTCCCAATGCTATGCCAGTTGGTACGCCCATGTGCCGGGATTAAAAGTCGTGGCACCTTATTCTGCTGCCGATGCAAAGGGCTTGCTGAAATCAGCCATCCGCGATCCCAACCCGGTTGTCTTTCTAGAAAACGAAATTCTCTATGGCCAAAGCATGAAGGTTCCCACCGATACGGATTTTCTCGTGCCCATCGGCAAGGCCCATGTGCTGCGCGAGGGAAAGGACGTCACAATCACCGCCTTTTCGCGGATGGTGGGACTGGCCCTTGACGCCGCAGAAGCCTTGCAAAAAGAAGGCATCGACGCGGAAGTCATCGATTTGCGCACGATCCGTCCTCTGGATTTTCCAGCCATCGTCCGATCGGTGCAAAAGACGAACCGTCTGGTCAATGTCGAGGAAGGCTGGGCCTTTTCCGGTGTCGGGTCTGAAATTTCCGCCCGTGCCATGGAAGAACTTTTTGACCATCTCGATGCCCCCGTCGGCCGTGTCGCCGGAGCGGACGTTCCCATGCCTTATGCCGCCAATCTCGAAGCCCTCGCGCTGCCGACGTCCGAACAAATCATAACGACGGTAAAAGCCGTCTGTTACCAGGACTGACGCGATGCCAAAACCTGTCCTCATGCCCGCACTTAGCCCGACAATGGAAGAGGGGACCCTTGCCCGCTGGCTGAAAAAAGAAGGCGAAACGGTCGCATCCGGCGATTTGCTGGCTGAAATCGAAACGGACAAGGCCGTGATGGAACTGGAAGCCGTGGACGAAGGATTTTTGGCAAAAGTCCTGATTGCGGAAGGCACCGAAGGCGTGAAGGTAAACACGCCAATGGCATGGATATTGGAAGAGGGCGAGGACGCCAGCGCCATCGACGCAAACGCCGTTGACGTTCCCCCCCTTCATGCAACGGTCCCTGAACCGGTCGAAGCCACCGCGCCAAAGCCAAGCAAAGCTGCGCCGCACCCAAAATCGAAACCGGCCTCGCAAGCAGAAATTGCTTCGGGTGCACGGTTTTTTTCAAGCCCCCTTGCCCGAAGGCTTGCCGAACAGAACGGCATCGACCTTCGCCAAATCACCGGAACCGGCCCCGGGGGACGTATCGTCAAGCGGGATGTCGAAGCCATGCCAGCCGGCACGTTCCGGCCCGGACGAAAAATGCCGCTTGTCTCGCGACCGCCGGGAGAAATGCCGTCATTTAAGGACGTTCCAAACACGAACATTCGCAAGGTCATTGCTGCCCGCCTGACCCAGGTTCACCAGGACGTGCCAACCTTCTTTCTTTCAATCGATTGCACGATTGATGCGTTGCTGGACGTTCGCAAACAGGCAAATGCGATGTTGGACGGCTCGAAACTTTCCGTAAACGATTTTCTTATTCGCGCGGCGGCGTTGGCATTGATGGACGTTCCTGCGGTGAATTCAAGCTGGCAGGAAAAATTCATTCGTCAATATGAAGCCGCCGACATTGCAATGGCCGTGACGACCGATCGGGGTCTGATTACCCCGGTCATTCGCAATGCGGAAACGAAAACAATCAGCGACATTGCAAAAGAATCAAAAGCGCTTGCAGAAAAAGCGCGGGCGGGGAAACTTCAGCCGGAAGAATTTCAGGGCGGCACATTTACGATTTCAAATCTTGGCATGTTCGCCATTCGTCAGTTCGATGCCATTCTCAACCCGCCACAGGCCTGCATCCTGGCCGTTGGTGCCGGCGAATTGCAACCCGTCGTAGAAGATGGCCGAATGACCACAGCAACGCGGATGCGTTGCACCCTGACCTGCGATCACCGGGTGGTAGATGGTGCCGTTGGCGCCGAATTTCTTGCCGCCTTTCGGTCTTACGTCGAGGAACCCGCCCGAATCCTGTTGAAAGAGGCGGGATATGGCTGAGCAAAAATATGACCTTGCTGTCGTGGGCGGCGGGCCAGGCGGTTATGTCGCGGCAATCCGGGCAAGTCAGCTCGGCTTGAAAACAGCTCTTGTCGAGGAAAAGCATCTGGGTGGCATCTGCTTAAACTGGGGCTGTATTCCGACAAAAGCACTTCTGCATTGTTCGGAAATTCAACACAGTCTGAACCATCTTGAGGAATATGGCTTCTCGGCAAAGGAAGTCACCTTTGATCTTCAAAAAATCGTGGCGCGATCACGTACCGTCGCCGACCAGCTTTCAAAAGGGGTTGCCTATCTTCTGAAAAAAAACAAGGTCG
>CAYTAE010000094.1:0-6381 GCA_964435655.1 uncultured Rhodospirillaceae bacterium | reverse complement strand
CCAGCATGATCCACGCCGAAGGGTTGATGGTCATAGAGACGGAGATATTTTCAAGGTCGATGTCGGCGTAAAGCGCCTCCATATCGGCCAGGGTATCGACGGCAACACCTTCACGACCGACTTCACCGATACTCATCGGGTGGTCTGAGTCATATCCCATGAGGGTTGGCATATCGAAATCGGTAGAGATACCGGTTTGGCCCTGCTCGATAAGATATTTGAACCGCTTGTTTGTGTCCTCGCCGGTGCCGAAACCTGCAATCTGGCGCATGGTCCAGTTGCGGCCACGGTACATGGTCGGGTAGGGGCCACGGGTGAAGGGATATTGGCCAGGCAGGCCAATGTCCTCAAGCGGCGTTTCTGCTACATCAAGCGCCGTATAGACGCGTTTCACCGGGAAGTTGCCGAAGGTGGCAAAGGCTTCCTTTTGCTCCGGTTGACGATTGAGGAAGGTGGCGAGTTCTTCCTTCTCCCATTTCTCAAATTGCTGTTCGAGCCGTTCGAGAGCCATGTTGTCTAGGGCCTGCTTTTCGTTAATCATTTCCTATTTCTCCATCCGGATTTCGGCCAGAAGGTCTTTTGCCGCTGCATATGGATTGGTTTCGTGAGTTATCATTTGTTCGACTAGTGTCGAGACTTTCCCATCCCGGTGTTCCTGAAATTTATCACGCAGGATTTCTTCAGCCGTCTTTAACATCCGCCGTTCGGCGATGCGTTTCTTTTGTTTGTCCAGTTCTCCGGACGTTTCGAGAAACGCCCAATGCTGGTCGATTGACTGAAGGAGTTCCGAAACGCCCTCAAGTTTCAGGGCGCTTGTTGCGATGACCGGGACCGGCCAGTTGGTCGCGCCGGAAAGGCTTAGACCAAGGGTCATCATTCCTTTTAGATCGGTGATCGTCCGGTTTGCATCCGGTCGGTCGCATTTGCTGACAACGTGAATGTCGGCAATTTCGAGAATGCCGGCTTTGATTGCCTGAATGTCGTCGCCAAGGCCAGGGGCGGAAACGACGACCGTCGTGTGGGCTGCCTGGACGATGTCCACCTCATCCTGACCAACCCCAACCGTTTCGATGAGGATGACATCGAAGCCGGCGGCGTCGAGAACGTCCACGGCATCCAGACTGGCGCGCGCCAGACCGCCAAGGGCGCCTCGCGTTGCCATGCTGCGAATGAAAATTCCTTTATCCCCGGCAAGTTCGCTCATGCGGATGCGGTCGCCCAGAATGGCTCCGCCGGAAAATGGGCTGGAAGGGTCAATCGCGACGACGGCAACCTTGCGGCCCGTTTCTCGGATGCTGCTGGTTAGCTTGCCCATCAGGGTGGATTTGCCGCTTCCGGGAACACCGGTGATGCCGACGATATGTGCGCGACCCGTGCGTTTGTAAATTTCGGCAAGGGCCGGGCGGCATTCGTTCTGGCCGGCTTCGGCACGGGTAATCATCCGCGCGATGGCACCAATGTCTGCCGCAGCGACGCGGTCAATCAGGTCAAGAGAAGGAACGGTTCTCACAGCATCAGGCCCCTTCATTTTTTTTAAGCATGTCCTGGAAGACGGCACGGTCATCGATGACGCGGCGTGCCTTGAAGTCCGTCCGGGGAATGGAGTTCATCGGTACAATTTCAACCTTCGTACGAACGCCAAGCACCCGTTGAAGGTCTTTGCCGATCGTGCCCTGGAATGTGTTCAGGGCATCGTCACCTTTCGCGTAGGTTTCTTCCTCGGCTTCGACACGGACCAGCAATTCGTCCATCGTTCCTTCGCGCGTGATGATGATGCGATGTTCCCCGCCATAGCCGTCAACTTTGTTCAGGACGGCGTCGATTTCGCTTGGGTAGATGTTTTCACCGCGGATCGTGAATTGATCGTCGATGCGCCCAAAGATTCCGTTTGGAAGGTGTGGATAGGTACGGCCGCAAGGGGTGGGGCCGTCATAGCGCCACTCGGTCAGATCGCCAGAAAGCAGGCGGATCATCGGTTGCGAGGTGCGTTCGAGATGGGTGTAGACGGGCGTTCCCTTCTGACCGTAAGGCACGCGCCGGTAATTCGATGGGTCGCAGACTTCCGTGTAGACGATGTCCTGCCACAACAGCATGCCTTCCGGCGTTCCCTGTGAACCGGCGCAGTTCATCCAGGGCGCCATCTCGGCCATGGAACCGGAATCGTAAACTTCCGCGTTATAGAATTCCTTGATCCGGTCGCGCACACCCGGGATCGATGCGCCAGGTTCGCCCGAGAAGAACAGACAGTCGAGACCGAAATCCTTCGGCTCTAAGCCTTCCTTGATGGCGGTTTCGGCCAGGTGAATGGCAAAGGACGGCGTGCCGTAGAAGGCTGCCGGCTTCATCTGGCTGAGCCATTGTGCGGCGCGTGCGCTCATGCCCGGCGCGCCGGCACCAAAGGGAAAGGCCTTGGCGTGGAGCCGTTCCGCGCCAATTAACGCGCCCCATGAACCCAGATAGAGACTGAAAATTGCGGCGACGAAGATCATATCGCCCGGGCGCATGCCCATGCCGTACATGATGCGCGCATGGGCGTTGGCAATGGCGTCCCAGTCGTTGCGGCCGATGGCAAAAACGGTGGGCGTTCCGGTGGTTCCGGACGTGCCGTGGATGTGATGGATTTCCGATTCCGGAATGCAGAGATAGTCGCCGAACCTTGGTACGTTGGCCTGGGCTGCGCGCAAATCTTTCTTCGTGATGACCGGGACCTTGTCCTCAAAATCTTCAAGGGATTTCAGGTGATCCGGATGAAAGCCAGCTTCGTCCCATATCCGTTTGTAGAAAGGAGACTTTTCATAGGCATAACGCGTGACTTCCTGCAGGCGTCCGAGAATGGCTTTTTCCCGATCTCCCGGGTCCATCGTCTCCCGCTTTGTAAACCAATAGGGAGAAGAGGGTTCCGGCAGGTAATTTGGGTCAAATTTTGGTGGAAACGACCAGTTTTCCATTGTGCGTTCTCCTCCCGTTTTCGCTGTTAGCGTGCGCCGCGTTCAGCAACAAGACGCCGCATCGTTTCAATGATGTCTTGCGGCGGCGTGTCCTGAAGCATGATTTGCTTCACGCCAATTTTATGCAGCTCTTCGACTTCGTCGTCGGGAATGACGCCGCCGCCGGTGACGATGATGTCTTCGGCGTTGCTTTCCTTCAGCAGCTCGATGATGCGTGGAAACACCGTCATATGCGCGCCCGAAAGAATGCTGACGCCAAGGATGTCCACATCTTCCTGAACGGCGGCGCGAACAACGTCCTCCGGCGTACGGTGAAGGCCTGTGTAGATGACATCCATCCCGGCATCGCGAAGGGCACGTGCCACGACTTTGACGCCGCGGTCGTGACCGTCAAGCCCGACTTTCGCGATCAGTACGCGAATGATGTCTGAATTCTTACTCATAATAACGACTCCCTAATTTCCGAATGTGTCTCTTATCTGAAGGTCGGCCGCCTTGTCGATAGGGGCGGTCTTGGCATGGGTCTGTTTGTTCAATTCGCGTTGTAGAGACGTGGAGGCGGCTTCGACATGCTTGCCTGCAAGGGCCTCGGCTTTTTCCGCATCGCCTTCGGCGATGGCGTCAAGAATGGCATCGTGCTCAACCCAGACGTTTTTACTATAGCCGTCGATACGCAGCACGGCGCTCATGATACGCCGGAAATGGTTCAAATAGGGCTGCATCGTATCGGCAAGAATGGCATTGCCGGACAGTTCGTAAATCAGCCGATGAAACTCCATGTCCGTAGCGATCAATTTTGAAATAGAGGCATTTGTGGCCGTCTTTTGGTCCAGGGCTGTGGTGCGTTTTGCGCGCGCAATGTCACGCGACGCGGCGTTTGTGGCGGCTTGTCTTGCGGCAAGCCGGTCGAGGGCGCCACGAAATTCGTAAAGAGAACGGACAAAATCCTCTTCAAGGGGCGTCACCATCAACCCGCGTCGCCCAGCCTTGCAGACGAATCCCTGACTTTTCAAAAGCATCAGTGCCTGGCCGACCGGTTGGCGAGAGACATTCAACTGTTCAGCAACGCCTTCTTGGGCAAGCCGCTCACCGGGGGCGAGCTGACCATCACAGATAGCATCCAGGATGGTGTTGTAGACCTGCTCCATCATGTGAGGTTGAACGTGGAGTTTACGCAATTGGCTGCCCCTGCTTATTGAATACAGTGTTCAGTAATTTGAATTGATAGGCAGCACAAGGACTATTATTAAAAGTAATATTTTTCAATACATTAGTCCTTTTTTTGGGGGGTGTTTTGCCAGGCGCGCTCGGCGTTGTCCCACGCTTCTAGCGGCTGTAGATCCGGCACCAGGGCAAGGCCGGATTTGGCATCGCCTGAGACAGCTTCGCGGGTGACCCGCACGTCAAGGACGGCGGGCGTGTTTTCAAGACAGCGCGCGAAAGCTGCGCCAATATCTTCCTCGCGCTCGACATGTTCGCCATGGGCGCCAAGTGCGCGTGCAAGGCCGGCATAATCTGAAAAGCGAAGTTCCGTACCGACGATATTGCCGTCATAGGTGACGCGCTGGTCAAAGCATTCAATGTTCCATGCGCCATTGTTGGCGATGACGAAAACAACCTTGGCGTCGTGGCGAACGGCGGTATCGACCTCGATGGCATTAAAGCCAAAGGCGCCATCGCCGGTGACGACGATGACCTGGCGGTCGGGGAAGGCGAGGGCGGCGGCGATTCCAAAGGGAACGCCCACGCCCAGGCAGCCAAGCGCGCCGGGGTCCATATAGGGGCCTGCGGAAAGGGCGACCCGGGCGAAACTCAGGATGTCACCGCCGTCAGCGATGGTGACGGCATCGGGCGCGATCCGTTCCTGCAACACGCTCAACAGGCGGTTGGGATGGATATGGCCGTCGCTGCCAGGGGGCGTTTCTTTAAGGCGCTTTGAAAACTTCTCTCTTTTTTTCGCGTGGGTTGCCCGCATTTCCTGAACCCATTTTCGATCAACGGCGGGTTTGCGATTGCCGGCCGCCGCGACGATGGCTTCCAGGGCCAGTGCTGGTGTGGCGACGATTTCTGGGCAGCCGCGCCGGTTGTCGCGAAGTTCTTCGGCATGTTCGGCAAGGCGAACGAAGCGGGCGTTTTTGAAAATGGCCGGTGAGCCGTAAGCGAGTTGAAAATCGAGCTTGCGGCCAATGGTCAGGACAACATCGGCTTCTTCCATCACCTGGCCGCGCAACGAGGAAACGACGGCGGGGTGGCTGTCTGGAACAAGCCCCCGGCTTTCGGACGTGTCGAGATACAGCGCGTCGAGTGCGTCAAGCATCGCAGAAAGGGCGGGCCCGGCATCGCGGGCGCCGCGCCCGGTAATTACCAGCGGTCGTTTGGCATTCCACAGGATTTCGACCGCTTCGGCGATGGTTTCGGGGTTTGGCGGCAGTTGCGCCTTGGTCCGCGGCGCCAGATGTTCGGCAAAGACCTAGTGGCGGGCCAGACGTTCGCGCAGGAGATCCGTCGGAAAATCGATATAGGCCGGGCCTGGCAGATTGCCTTCGCCGCCAGCGCGCGCAAAGGCCTCGTCAAGAGCGGGAACAACATGGGCCGCTTCGCGCACGGTCCGGGTATAGCGGGTGATGGAACGAAGCAAATCCGTGTGCACAAGGTCTTGCAGTGCACCCATCTGTTCCTGGGGGCATGGCGGCACGCCGGAGATGACAACAATCGGCGCTCGGGCGACATCGGCGTTGACGATGCCGGTGATCGCGTTCGTGACGCCAGGGCCGGCGGTGGCAAGGACGACCGCGGTGTTGCCTGTCAATTCGGCATGGGCATGGGCCATATGGGCGGCGGCCCGTTCGTCGCGGACATCAATGATGCGAATGCCAGCGCGGGCGACCCGGTCCCAGATGGGCATGATATGGCCACCGCAAAGTCCGAAAACACGGTCGATGCCGCGTGCGGTAAGGAATTCAGCGATAAGGCCGGCGATCGTTTCCGATGCCTCTGCATTCTGAGCCATTATGCAATACCCCCCCCCTGCAAATAAGCAATAATTATTTGAAACTAAAAGGTATTTTTTATAATTTTTTGTATGCCGTATGCAGTTTTCGAAGTGTACGCGTTTGTTTGACACATCACAATACCTGTATGGCGTTCCTGCAAACCACCGTTCATAAAATCCCCTGCCAGGCAGCCACAAAGGGATGCTAATATAGCCACCATTGTGGGCGCTCACCTGTCCGGAAACCTTTGTGTTGAAGAGGTGTTTTCCTTGCGTTATATGTTAAGAAATTCATTTATTCTATTGATTTTTCTTGGTTTTTTTTCCACATACGCCAAGGCTGATTTTAAAGGCGGCCTCGCGGCCTACCAGGAGAATGATTTCAAAAAGGCGCTTGAAGAATTCAGGCCTCTTGCCGAGAACGGCCACGGGATGGCCCAG
>CAYTAE010000093.1:0-6407 GCA_964435655.1 uncultured Rhodospirillaceae bacterium | reverse complement strand
CCCGGGTTGGTTAAACCCGGTGTGATGGGGCGGCTGATGAGCCAGATTGATATCGGCCCGACGCTTTTAGGATGGCTGGGGTTGAGCTATTCAAGCCGCTTTTTCGGATATGACATCTTTAACCTGAAGGCTGGACGTGAACGGGCCTTTATCAGTACCTATCAAAAACTTGGCTATCTGAAGGACAGCCGATTGGTTGTGCTGGATGTAAACCGGGAGCCGGTCGTCGCCGATGGCCTGCCTGCAAATCAGGACAGCCCAAATTCTCTGACGGACCGAGAGTTAATCAAAGAGGCAATTTCCTGGTATCAATCCGCAAGCCTCTATTTCCATTCAGGCCAATTGAAGAAAATTGACGATTAGGATGATCGCGAACGACTTTCGCTGACGGGACCCATGGTCAAGGCTTACACACCTGAAGGGCAGCGCCAAAAACGGATCCTGATTATCCACAATCCAACGGCAGGGCGGTTTTGCCGAAGTCGCTTTCTGAAGGTTACGGCGGAATTGGAGCGCCTTGGCTGTGACGTGACCGTCAAGACGACGACCCGGCGAGGCGATGCCGAGGCCTTTGCGATGGCGGCTTCCCCGGACCGCTTTGATGCCGTCGCCGCTGCGGGTGGGGATGGCACCGTCGGCGAGGTGGTTAATGGGTTGCTTGATCGAGAATTGCCCCTTGGCATCATTCCCCTTGGTACGGCCAATGTGCTGGCTGCTGAAATTGTTCTTCCCCTTCGCCCCAAGGCTATCGCCGCCGTCATTGCGGAAGGGGCCCGGCTTCGCTGCCATCTTGGCCTAGCGAATGGGCGTCTTTTTACAATGATGGCAGGGGTTGGGCTTGATGCCCATGTGGTGAAGACTCTTTCCCCTGGGTTGAAAAAATGGATCGGCAAAGGGGCTTATGCCTGGGCGACTCTTCGAGAGCTGTTTTGTCACACCTCCAACCGCTATCAGGTGACATTGGACGGGCGCACGTTTTCTGCTGCATCCGTCGTGATTGGAAAGGGGCATTTCTACGGTGGGCGATATATTTGCACGCCAGATGCGCGTCTGGATCGGGCAAGTTTTCAGGTCTGTTTGTTTAAAGGTGGCGCGCCTTGGACAACCATGCTGAATATTCTTGGAATTTTACGAGGAAAAGTTTCCGGGATGGCGAATGTAACCCTCGTTGAAACGGATCACCTGTCGATTGAAGGCCCCCCGGGGGAACCTGTGCAAGGCGATGGTGACCTAATCGCCTGTTTGCCGCTGGAGGCCCGAATTGCTGAAAAAACAATCGACCTGCTGGTGCCGGCTTGACGTCCGGCATTAGCTTTTTTTATGACGCGCTTTCCGCAATGGTTTTGTATCGGTTTCAGGAAGGCGTGGGCGGTTGGGTTCGGATGTGGAGCGGGCGGGGACGGCCCGGCAGGTTGCAAGCGAGCGAACGGCAAGGCTCTGATATTCCCTGGTCCCCTGACGTTTCCAGGCAATGTCTTCATCCGTAAGGTCACGGCGAATTCTGGCGGGAATGCCGGCCACAAGGGTTCGCGGCGGCACGCAAAATTCCGATGGTACGAAAGACATGGCGGCGACGAAGCTACTCTCGCCAATTTCGGCGCCATCCATGATGACGGCGCTCATTCCGACAAGTGCGTTTTTGCGGATGGTGCATCCGTGCAGGATGGCACCATGGCCGATATGGCCATCCGTTTCGATAAAGGTATCTTTGCCGGGGAAGCAGTGGAGGACGCAATTGTCTTGAACATTTGCGCCATCGCCGATGATGAGGCGACCGAAATCGCCACGCAAAGAGGCGCCCGGCCCGATATAGCAGCCGCGCCCAACGATAACATCGCCGATCAGGACGGCCGTTGGATGGACAAAACTTTCAGGATGGACAACGGGAACAAGGCCCGCAAAACTGTAAACAATTGGCCGTGGATCGGGGCTTTGGTTATCGCTTTGATCGGGGCTGGGTCCTGCCAAGGTCGTTCTCCGGTTGGATCTTTCCAAGTAAGAATAGGGGCGGTGCCAAGGGCTGTCATTTTATTTCCAATAAAACCGGCTGAAATCCAGGCTTTTTTTCTTCGGCACTGCAAAATTCCTGCTTGTTGATTGGCGCGCATAGGGGCATATTCCGCCCCGCTTATCTGCTTGGATGGAGGGTCCGTTTTGGACCGATTGAAGCTTCCCAGTTCTGCCTTCATTGATCCCCATGGTGACAACCGTGAGGAAATTGATGCCTTGGCGCAAGAAGTGCTGGGTCTGGTGCTTTCCCACGCGACGGATGCGCTCAGCCGTTCACCCTTGCCGGAAAAAGCAGATTTGCCGGCAATGGTCGCCATCCCGGAAACATCTGTTTCAAAAGAACGCCTGATTGAATCGCTTCGGATGATTGTCGCAGGCTCAATGAATGCGGCACATCCAGGCTATATCGGCCATATGGACACGATGCCGACGACGATGTCCGTTCTTGCTGATTTTATTGCCTCAACGCTGAACAACAACATGTTGAGCGTTGAAATGTCGCCCATCTTTTCCCGCATGGAACCGTTGTTGTTGAAAGAGATCGCAGGGCTTTTCGGTCTTGGCCCATGTGCCGGTGGAGTGTTGCTTGGCGGTGGTAGCCTGGCCAATCTTCAGGCCTTGGCAGTTGCGCGCAATCTGGCTTTCGATGCCCATGGCAAAGGTGTCGCCGCCCTGGAACGACAACCGGTTCTGTTTGCTTCCGAGGCGGCGCATACGTCGATTCAAAAAGCAGCCATGTTGCTGGGTCTTGGAACGTCGGCTGTCATTCCCATCGCGATGACAGCGGACGCAAAAATGGATACCAACGATCTTGAACGGGCAATCCAACGGGCGAAGCGGGAAGGCCAGGCGCCATTTTGCGTGGTGGCGACGGCTGGCACGACGTTGGTCGGCAGCATCGACCCCCTCTCCGACATTCACTCTATCGCCAAGGCGCATGGACTCTGGTTCCATGTGGATGCGGTTTTTGGTGGGGCGCTTGCTTTTTCAACGGCGCAGCGGGGCCGCCTGAAAGGGATCGAACACGCCGATTCCCTTTCCTTCAATCCACAGAAATGGCTGTACGTTTCGAAAACTTGCGCCATGGCCCTGTTTCGGGACGTTCAGCACCTGCAGGACAGCTTCCGCATTCAGGCACCCTATATGCGGGACCCGGATGACATGCTGAACCTTGGTGAAATCAGTATTCAGGGCACCCGCTATCCGGATGTTTTAAAGCTTTGGCTATCGCTTCAGCATATCGGGCGGCAGGGATACGCTCATCTTATCGACGAGGCTTACCGTTTGACGAAACGCTTCGTGCAAGAAATCGAAGCGCGGCCTTTTCTTGAGCTTGCCATCCAGCCAGAGATCAACGTCCTTTGTTTTCGTGGCACGCCCGAATGGGTGACGCCCGAAAGCTGGGATGCCTGGAACGAGGCGTTGCAGGTTGCTCTGTTGAAAGAGGGTGATACCTTTTTTTCGATCCCGCGGTTCCGTGGTCGACGCTGGTTGCGTGCTATTCTGCTGAACCCCTATTTCGGGGAAGAGACGATTGTGAAGATTTTTGAGCATATCGACGCTTTTCAGGCGGCAAGTCGCCATGCGGTCGGTTCGCCGGGCGCCACCGCCAAACGCAGTCGCTAGGCCCGTCAAACCCTGCGATTCCTTGGTGTTACCGAAAAAATGGCGGTTTTATTACCTATTTGTTAAGACGCGGCGGTCGAGTTGGGCCTTGAATGGCACCCCGCCTGCGGGTACTTTTTGGCGAGCCTTTCTGTAAAGAAGGCATCAACTTTAAGGGCTTAGCTTTTCATCACGCCTTTGAAATTTGGGCTGCGTGAAAGCGGGCATTGGGAGCGATGGGGAAACTCATTCAGGTTTTCTGGGAGGTTGGCCGCAGGGGCATGCGCCGGTGGCGGGTATTCCGCACAAAAGCCGTTTCGCATCGGACGTCATTGCTGGCGCGAGCGATGCAATGGGTTTACCTGAAATTTTTTGCCCTGCACCATTGGTTCTTTCCAGAGCGGCAAATTATTTTGCGTTCGAAGGGTCAGGTGCGCTTCGTACGCCTTTCCCACGGCGTGCAACTTTTTGCCCTGATTTTTGCGGTGGCGGTGGTTGGCTGGGGTGGCTATGCAACCCACGCCTTCTTTGCCAAGGACCGTATTCTTGCGGAAAAGAACGAACGCATTGCGGACACCCTTTTCGCTTACCGCGATCTTCTTAATCAATATGCGGATTCTCAGGCCAGCTTCGCTTCGACGGCCTCTAGTCTGGAGGCAAACCACAGCTATCTTCTCGGCATCGTTGCGCCACAGGCTGCAGCCAAGGTCGAAGGGAATCGGACGCTGGCCGATTCCGGCGAGGAAATGCACACGGTCGGTCTTGAGGAAATTCTGAGAGCGAATAAACAGCTTGAAACCTGGATGGCGGAAATTCAGACATCACAGCATGATGTCGTGCGCGTATTGACCAGTCGAGTTCGCAAGAGTCTCGGAAAAACGAAGAAGCTGATTGCCGGGCTTGGGGAAAATGTCGAGCGCGTTCTCTCGGAAGAGGAGGCGGCTAAACTTGGCCAGGGTGGTCCGTTTATGGCCCTGCGAGCGGGCCGGACGCCGGAAGACAGCTTTCGCACGGACCTTGCCAAGCTAGATATGGATATTGATCGCTGGGAAGGTGTGCAGCGGTTGCTGCGAACGCTGCCGCTGGCAACGCCATCGGACAAGTTTTATATGGCAAGCAGCTATGGTCGCCGCAAGGACCCGTTCAATCGCCGTGCCGCCGTTCATTATGGGGTTGACCTTGCCGGCGTGCATAAATCCCCTATCCTAAGCACGGCGCCGGGTGTCATTGTTTTCGCTGGTCGTAATGGCAAATATGGAAATATGATTGAAATTGACCATGGCCGTGGAATTCATACGCGGTATGGGCATCTGCATAGGATAAGTGTCAAAACCGGCCAGCGCGTCGGGTTCCGCGAGCGGATTGGTTTGATGGGCAGTACGGGCCGCAGTACCGGTCCTCACGTGCATTATGAAATCCGCGTGAATGGCACTCCCTACAATCCGACAAAGTTTTTTAAGGTAGGAAAACATGTTTTCAAAAATTGGGAAGGATAGGCCGCACAGTGCGGCAGCAGACGCCACTTCGGATCCTGCGATTCCTTCCATTATCAGTGCAAATTTACAAATTTCTGGGGATCTTCTCAGCAATGGCGATCTGCAGATCGATGGCATTGTGGAAGGTAACGTTCGCAGCCAGACGCTGACGGTTGGTGAGACGGCAAAGATTACGGGGGATGTGGACGCGGAAAGCGTTCAGGTTCGTGGTACCGTCACCGGTCAGATCAATGCCCGCGCCGTGACGTTGATGAAAACGGCCCGCGTGATCGGCGACGTCGTTCACGAGACGCTGGCCATTGACGCAGGGGCCTATTTGGAAGGCGCCTGCCGTCATGTCGAATCTTTGCAGCCTGTTGAGACGATTGGGACGGTTTCGGTTGCCATTGAGTCGCCGAAGGATGCGGAAACCGAGCCCGAGCCGGCCTACACAACCTGACGCCGGTTGTTAAGCCTTTGGTTTGCGGTCGAGCCTGTCAAGGAAGCGGTCGATTGCTGTCGCGGCAGACGGTTCGTCCAGTAGCGGTACATGGCCACAGCCCATCACGGTTACCTGGGTGAGGTCTGGTTTTTCCATCGCCATCCGTTTGAAGGTTTTTGCCGTCAGAATATCGGAAAGCTCACCCCGAAATGCCAGAACAGGCAGGTGATGAATGGCACGGTAAAACGGCCATAAATCCTGCGGCGGTTGTTGAGGCATCTGCAACGGCTTGGCGATGTTGATATCCCAATCGAAATGCAAGACGCCGTCTGCGCCCTCACGGTACGTCCTATGCGCCAACGCTTCCCAGCCCGCATCGGTCTTGATGGATAGGGCCGGCATCAGGGCTTTGAGGTGCTTTGCTGCCGCCGGCCAATTCGGCTGCGGCCGATCTTTACGAATATAGGTCAGGATGCGCGCCAGACCCGGCGCATGAATGTCGGGTCCGACGTCGTTTAGGATCACACCGGCCAGCGCCGTGGGTGTGGCCGCCCCCATTGTCATTGCGAGGATGCCTCCAAGGGAAGTGCCAAGAACGGCGACCCGATGCGAGCCGGCTGCGGCCAATAGATGACGAATGTCATTTAAATAGGCGCGTGGATGGTAATTTCGCCAATCCGGATCGTATTCGGATCGCCCACGCCCCCGATAATCTGGCGCAAGAATTCGTCGTTCATTTTTTAACCGCTCGGCAAGATCGTGAAAGTCGCTGGCATTGCGGGTCAGGCCTCCCAGGCAAAGAAGCGGCGTCTTTTTCGATAAGGGATCGCCATAGTCCCGAAAAGAGAGGCGCAGCCCATCCTGGGAGGTGAAAT
>CAYTAE010000092.1:0-6505 GCA_964435655.1 uncultured Rhodospirillaceae bacterium | reverse complement strand
CCTCTGTGACGTTGTCCGTCCGGTTTTGTCAGGTGCGTTGGCGGCTAAAGCTTCTTTTTCAGCCAGAACCGCACGTAATCCGATGTCAGGTCAATTCGTCCGGCAAAGGTGCTTAAGACGACTTCCAGTTCTTGCATGACAAAGGGCCGGGCAAGAATGTTTTCCATCGTTTCGCGACGGATGATGCATTCGTTGTCCGTCTGCACACGCATATAGGCCTCGTGATCCTGAACCTCGAATGTCTTTCCGGGGTTGTCTTCTTCGAGGGCCTCGACGGCTGCGTCGGCAATCTCGCCGGTCATCAAGACCGGGCCAACCTTGTTTGATGTCTCGCTCACCCTTTGCTCTCCTTGAGTTCGACCGTCGGTGCGGCCATGTTTTGTTCAATGCCTTCAACGTCGACATAGACGTCGTCCCCTTCGATTTTCACCTTGTATTCGGCAAGGGTGCAACCGGGCGGGTTGATGCTGTCGCCGGTCTTGCTGTCGAAGGTCCACTCATGGGCTTTGCAGGTAAGGACGCCGTCCTCGAAACTGCCGTCCCAAAGGGGCACCTGCTGATGTGGGCAAATGGCCTGAAAGGCTTTGACTTCACCGCCTTCTGGGTAGAGCAGCAGAACCGGCACCTTGCCGATGGGCCGCATTTCCATCTCGCCTTCCCATAGGTCGTCAAGGGAACAGAGTTTTACAAACGCCATGTTGGTCTTATCCCTCGTAATAAAATTCGAGGGGCGTCATCGGTGCCAGCTTGGCGGCTTCGACGGTGATGTCGCGGGCAAGGGGCTCTTTTTCTCCCTGAATGCGCACGCGGAGTACTTTGTCGGCCTGGGGCAAAACCCGCTTGCCAACGGAATGTTCGGCGGCGGCGGATGCAATTTCGTCCATCGTGTTCTCCGAATCGACGGCAACAAGTTGCAGCAGGAAATCGCCCTCAAAATTTGAAACGAATGGGAACAATGCCATTGTCAGTCAGTCCTCTACGCTTGCGCGGGCCGGCCAGGTGGGAACGCCGTCGCCGCCTGTAATGTGGGTCAGCTTGCCGCCTTGATGTGGGTACGGTAGGCGTCGAGCCACTCGCAGTTGTCATTGCCCATTTCGCCTGGTGCGATGCCCATGTAGTTGAGCACGCCCGGCACCGTCATCGGCTGGATCTGGCCAGCGAGGAAACGGTCGATGAGCGAGAGATGGCCCTTGTAGCGATCCGGCTCCATTTCGAAAATCCATTTGCAGGGCTTCGAACAGAAGTGATAGTGCCGGCCTTCATGCTCATGGGTGTGGTCGTGCAGCTTGAAGGTCGTTGTGCCCGGTGGCGCGACGATGGGAAGCTGGCAAAGGTTGCAGAGTATCGGCAGCGTCTCGGGAAGTGTCTTTTCCTGGCGGTCGTTCAGAAGGTTGTCGATGATGACGTCCCAGGCCTTGCCAAAAGTGTCGTTCCAGCCTGGATATTTTGTTTCCAGCCAGTCGCGTTCCGCTGGCGTGACACCGGCCACGGGATTCCAGGACAGGGTCGGCCGCCAGAACCAAAGGCCCATATGCAGGCCGTGATGGGCGTGATTCAGCTCATCCATGAAGAGGTCCCAATACCAGGGACGGTCAATCCCCATGTCCAGGATCTGGCGTTCGTACTGGACGATGATCCATTCTTCCATGAATTCTTTGAAGGATTTTTCCCGCCGGTCGAGGGGCGAATAGTAATCCACCGCCGGACCGGTCAGGGCCAGAAACAGTTTCCATGAACGCCAGAAGGAAAGGTCAAGGACGTGCTGGGCGTCGTCCTTTTTCCCGTTCTCGACCATGATTTGCAGGTTCGGCCCACCAATCTGGGCGTGGCGTGCTTCGTCTGTCTGGATGCTGGTGATGATGTTCGAAAACGTATAATCGCCCATCTGCGCGGCGTCGGCCGCAAGGCTGATGAACTGAACGTTCGTAAACCCGGTTTCCAGGCAAAACCCGTTGGTAAGTGTGGACGAAGGGGCGTCCCGGGTGACCATGACGTCTTCGATGAAATGCCGTCCGGCGATGCTGACCCAGTTGTTCGTGTGATAGGCCTTCACGGCCCAGTCCCATTGGCGATCCTTCTTGACGAATTCGTGGGGAAAGCTGAATTGCAGCTGGCCATGGCGAATTTCGTCAAGGGTGCCGAACGTGCCCGTGTTGCGCATGCCGCCGGCACGGCCGAAACGGGCGCAGCGGGACAAATACAGGGTCGCCGTAAATTCAACGCCGGCGATGATGTTGTAATGGGATTTCAGGATCGAACGCCAGCCTTCGGGGGCCTTGCTGATGAAGTTCGACCGTCCCAGCGCGGCGCGCACGGAATAGACGCCCATGTCCTTGTCGCGCTGGACCCGGACATAGTCGCGATAGCTCGTCTTGTACGGCTCGTCATAGGTGTCCCAAACGTCTTGCGGCAGACCATGCGGGTCGCTCATTTCGGGTGGGAACAGCTCGTCCTGTTCAACATATTTCGGTGTCCAGGTCGTCGACCGCGCCAGGTCGTACCATTCCATCCTATCGAGTTCGGCCATCGTCATTCACTCCTTGATGCTTCTCCATGAACCATCCCCAAATTGGAGACGTCTCTGGAAATCCCTTGATCCGGAAGGGTGAGACACCCGTTCGAGAGGCGAAAAAAGCCCATCAACGCGTTGGGTCACCTCTCACGGACACCCGATTCCAGATGAAACACACCCCTTCATTTTAACCTTCATTTTAAGAGGCTATTGGCCCTTCTGGAGCGGGCTTCCTATTTGCCCCCGATTTTACACAGGAAGCGGAACCCTGCCAAGGGAATCTAACGACACGTACGCCTCGTGTTCGCCACCTTGACGGGCCGGGGCACACGCCGCATCCTGCGCGGCGTCGCAACCATCGGGCAAAGCAGGCATCATGAAGCAAACTGATGAGGAACGGGGCGAGGAAACCGTGCGCAAAGCACCCGTGCGCACGGCACCGAAGGGCCAGGCCGTTCTAAATCGCCGTGCTGCCGCCCTGCGGGAAAATTTAAGGAAACGAAAAAGCCAGGCCAAGGCCCGGAAAAAACAGGAGCCCGACCCATGTCCATAATGCCGGATAGCTGGATTCGAGAAAGGGCGACGACGGACGGCATGATCGAGCCCTTCGTTGAGTCGCAAAAACGCGAGGGCGTCATCTCCTACGGTCTGTCCTCCTATGGTTATGACGCGCGCGTTTCTGAGGAGTTTAAAATCTTCACGAATGTTGATTCGGCCATTGTCGATCCAAAGGCGTTTTCCTCGCAAAGCTTCGTCGACCGTCACGGCCCGGTGTGCGTCATTCCCCCGAACAGCTTTGCCCTGGCGCGAACGGTCGAATATTTCCGCATCCCCAGGGACGTGCTGGTCATCTGCCTTGGAAAATCGACCTATGCGCGGTGCGGCATCATCGTCAACGTGACCCCTCTTGAGCCAGAGTGGGAGGGGCATGTGACGCTCGAATTTTCAAACACGACACCCCTGCCGGCGAAGGTCTACGCAAATGAGGGGGCCTGCCAGTTCCTGTTCCTGAAAGGCGATCCGGTTTGCGAAACTTCCTACAGGGACCGGGCCGGAAAATACATGGGCCAGCGGGGGGTCACACTGCCAAAGCTTTGACGGGCAGGGGGCCGGTCAAAGCCCGTCCCTTGCGCGCCGGTGGCGATGGGCTTATTTCTCCTTTTCGACATGAAAAAAGGCGACCCTCGAAAACAGGGGAACCTTGAACTTGCGGCAATGGGGCTTGCGGCAACGGGGCTTGCGGGAACGATGGACCGAATTCGAATCTGCGGAGGCAACCGGCTTGCGGGCCGGGTTGCGATTGGTGGCGCAAAGAATGCGGCGCTGCCCTTGATGGCGGCGTCTCTGCTGACCGACGCGCAATTGACGCTTTCAAATTTGCCGCATCTGGCCGATATCGCGACCCTCGCCAATTTGCTGGCGCGTCACGGAGTGGCGATCGGGATGGTTGGTGACGAGGCGCATGAGGGCCATGCCGGGCGCGTACTCGGCTTGCAGGCGCAGGAAATTTCCAACACCACGGCGTCGTACGACCTGGTTCGCAAGATGCGTGCATCGATCCTTGTGTTGGGCCCCCTGCTGGCTCGGGAAGGCAACGCCGTGGTTTCTCTTCCCGGTGGCTGCGCCATCGGCACGCGCCCCGTCGATCTGCATCTGAAAGGATTGCAACAATTGGGGGCGGACATCGACCTTCGCGAAGGCTACATCCACGCGCGTGTGCCTGCGGGGCTGCGTGGGGCAAAGATTGTCTTTCCCTTTGTCTCCGTTGGTGCGACGGAAAATTTATTGATGGCGGCGGTTCTTGCGAAGGGCGAAAGCGAACTTGCCAACGCGTCGCGTGAACCCGAAGTCGTCGATCTTGCCAATTGTCTTTCTGCCATGGGGGCCAAGATCGAAGGCGCCGGGTCGGACACGATCCGTATTCAGGGCGTCGATCGGTTGCATGGGACCCGCCATAAAATCGTTCCCGACCGGATCGAAACCGGGACCTACGCGATGGCGGCGGCAATCACCGGCGGCAATCTTGTGCTTGAAGGCGTGTGCCGTGAGCACATTCGGGCCCTTGGTGAGGTCCTGACCGAGGCCGGCGTCACCCTGGAAGACGTGCCAGAGGGGCTTCGTGTCAGTCGCGAAGACGCCGCCTTGCGCGGCGTCGATGTCATGACGGAACCGTTCCCCGGATTCCCGACGGACATGCAGGCGCAAATGATGGCCCTTATGTCGATCTCGGAAAGCGCGGCGATGATTACGGAGACGATTTTCGAAAACCGTTTCATGCATGTTCCGGAATTAAACCGCATGGGGGCGGACATCACGGTTCATGGCGCGTCGGCCATGGTCCGGGGGGTGAAACGTCTGGTCGGGGCCGAGGTGATGGCGACGGATCTGCGCGCGTCGGTGTCCATGGTGCTGGCCGGCCTTGTCGCCGAAGGCGAAACGGTTATCCATCGTGTCTATCACCTGGACCGGGGCTATGAGCGCCTTGAGGAAAAGCTGGCCGCCTGCGGCGCTGAAATCGAACGACTGAAGGACTAGATTGCCGTTTGCCTGGCCGTAGAAGGCGGGTCCGGGCTTGTGCTATATGTGCGCCCAGGAAGGACGAGACCTTGTCGGAAGCGAAAAAAATCATTCTGGCCCTGCCCAAAGGCCGCATTCAGGGGGACGCGATGCCGCTTCTCGCCCGGCTTGGAATTGAGCCGGAGGCGGCGTTTCGGGACCCGGACACGCGTCAGCTTCGCTTTGCAACCAGCGATCCTGCCCTGGATTTGATCCAGGTGCGAAGCTTTGATGCCGCGACCTTTGTCGCCTTTGGTGCGGCCCAGCTGGGCATCGTCGGCAATGACGTTCTGATGGAATTCGATTACCCGGAAATCTATGCGCCCCTTGATCTTCGCATCGGGCGTTGCCGGCTTGCGGTTGCGGAACTGAAAGCGGTGGGCGCAAAGGACAACCCGGCGCGCTGGTCCTGCGTGCGTGTTGCCACAAAATACCCGTCGTTGACGCGTCGCCACTTTGCCGCCCGTGGCGTGCAGGCGGAATGCATCAAGCTGAACGGGGCGATGGAACTGGCGCCGACGATGGGGCTTTGCGAACGCATCGTCGATTTGGTTTCCAGTGGTCGGACCCTTCGCGAGAACGGCCTGGTCGAAGTGGAAAAGATTGCCGACATCACGTCCCGCCTTGCCGTCAACCGGACGGCGCTGAAAACGCGGTCCCGTGAGGTGATGGCGTGGATTGATCGGTTCCGGGAGGTGGTGGATGCCGCAGCTTCTTGATCAGCAATCGCCGGATTTTGAAGTTGCGTTTCAGCGGCTTTTGGACGCGAAGCGGGGGCCGGGCGAAGACGTCAGCGCGACGGTCACTGGCATTCTGGCCGATGTGCGCGCGCGCGGCGACGCAGCACTGACGGCCTATACGGAACGTTTCGATGGCGTCGCTCTTGCGCCGGACGGTTTTCGGGTAACGCCCCAGGCGTTTGCGGCGGCCGAACGCGAAATCGGACCGGACCTTCGCTGCGCCCTGGAATTTGCGGCGCTCCGCATCGAAGATTACCACCGGCGGCAATTGCCCGAAGACCTCGACTACCTCGATGAGGCGGGCGTGCGGCTGGGCTATCGCTGGCGGCCGCTGGCCGCCGTTGGTGTCTATGTGCCCGGTGGCACGGCGGTGTATCCAAGCTCGGTTCTGATGAACGCGATCCCCGCGCGCATTGCCGGCGTGGGGCGCATTGTCATGACGGTGCCGACGCCAAAGGGCGTTCTCAACCCGCTGCTTCTTGTGGCGGCGCAGATTGCCGGTGTGACGGAAATGTATCGCCTTGGCGGTGCCCAGGCGATTGGCGCCCTGGCTTACGGCACGGAAACAATAAGCGCGGTAGACAAAATCGTCGGGCCGGGGAATGCCTATGTGGCGGAAGCAAAACGCCAGGTCTTTGGCCAGGTCGGCATCGACATGATCGCCGGGCCTTCGGAAATCCTGATCCTTGCCGATGGG
>CAYTAE010000091.1:0-6514 GCA_964435655.1 uncultured Rhodospirillaceae bacterium | reverse complement strand
AAGAAAGGCGTTTTCAGGAAGTTAGGGAAAAAGTTCCGATGGGTGGCGTTGTTGGCTGGGGTAGGAAGACGTCGTTTGTTCCGTGTTTATTCCGTTAAAACGTCGAGAATTTTCTTGGCCAGGGCATGTTTGCGGTAGGGCTTTTTGATCAGCTCGGCGCCAAGATCGCCGAGATTGCCACGGTCGGGCAATTCGGCCAGATAGCCGGAGGTTAGCAATATTTTCAGGTCCGGATAGTGCTGCCGCGTCTCTCTGGCAAGGTCGATGCCGTTCATGCCGCTGGGCAGGACGACATCCGAGAAAAGCAGGTCAATGCTTGATGCCGTTTCCAAAATGCGCAACGCGGATGGGGCGTCCTTTGCTTCGAGCACTCGATAATTGAGGTTGGTCAAGATGCGTTTTGCAAGGCTTCGCATTGCCACGTCGTCTTCGACGATGAGAATCGTTTCGCCGTTTCCTTCCAGCTCTTTTAACATCGGCAGGGCCGCCTCGGAAGATTTTGCCGTCTTTTCCGTTGTTGGCAGATAGATATTCACGGTCGTTCCTTCGCCAGGATTGCTTTCAATGTGCACGTCGCCATTGGATTGCCGGATAAACCCGTAAACAACACTTAACCCCAGGCCGCTGCCTTTTCCGACGTCCTTGGTTGTAAAGAAGGGGTCGAAAACATGGGCCAGATTTTCCTTCGGGATGCCGGTGCCATTGTCCCGGACGGTAAGCCGGACATAGCGGCCATGGGCAAGGTCTGCCTCTTTGAAATTTTTTGCGTCGATCGTGACGTTTTTGCTCGAAATCATCAGTTTTCCACCTTTCGGCATCGCGTCCTGGGCATTCAGAGAAAGGTTTAGAATAACGCTTTCCAGCTGGTTCGGATCGATCAGGATGGGCCAGAGATCGTCGCCGGGATCCGTTTGGATTTCGATGGTTTTGGCCAGGCTGTGTTCGAACAATTCCGTCATTCCGGAGATGAGCCGGTTTAAGTTCGTCGGTTTTGGTTCCAGGGCCTGTTTTCGGGAAAAAGCGAGCAGGCGCTGGGTGAGGGCCGACCCACGATCCGCTGCGCCAAGGGCCCGGCGGGCGAAATTATGAGCCGCCTCGTCCGGGCTGCGCTCTTCCAGCAATTCCAAATTGCCGATAATCACGCCGAGAAGGTTGTTGAAGTCATGGACGATGCCGCCGGCAAGCTGTCCGATGGCATCCATCTTCGTCGCCTGAAGGAAGGTCTCTTCGGCCTTCTTGAAGGCGGTGATGTCCTGAAAACCGGCGAGAGCGGCTTCTTCCCCCTGAAAGGTAACGGTATGGGTAGAAAGCAGGACGGTGATTGGCGAGCCGTCGGCTTTCTTCATTTTCAGTTCGTGCTCGCGGATGCCGCCATCCCTTATGGTGCGCTCTATGATGGCGCGGCGTTCTTCCGGATTTTGATAAAAGTCCTGGGCATGTGCGCCGATGATTTTTTCCGCCGGCAGGCCCAAGGCTGGATCGACACGCGAATTGGCAAACAGAATCTTTCCATCGGACAGGCGGGCGATGATCAGCGGCAGGGGCAAGCCTTCGACGACGGCGCGAAAACGCTGTTCGCTTTCGCGACGCGCCATCTCAACCTTTTTTAATTCGGAAACATCCTGGGCGACGGTCATCACCGCATCTTCGTCATCGAAAGCAATACGCGCGTAGGAAATGATGGCCGTCAAGGGTGTGCCATCCGCGTTTTTCAATTGCACTTCGCGGTCGCTTATGTGGCCGGTCTGCAGAATCTCCGCCATGATTTCCGTGCGTTCTTTCGAATTTCGATAGAGGTCCAGGCTTTGTTTCCCGACCAGTTCGCCGGGGCCAAAGCCATAAAAGGCATTCGTTCTGGGGTTTACATAAAGGAAGGTCCCGTCTGAAATTCGGTTGATGGAAATCGCGACCGGCGCCCGTTCAGAGATGTTGCGGAAACGGGCTTCGCTTTCACGGAGCTGGGCTTCGCTTTCACGAAGGGCCTTTTCCATTGCCTGGCTTTCGGTGACGTCGGTGGAAATGGAGCAGATTTCGGTCGGCTGGTCGTTCTCGTCGCGTAAGATGAATTTCGTTCTTTGGAAATCGCGCAACCGGCCATCCGGCAGCAATTGTCTGAAGGGCTTCCCATAAAGTGGTTCGCTGGATTCAACCGATTTCAAATCGGCCTCGAAGGTGTGTTTGGACAATGCGGTCAATGCCGGGTTTCCTGAAAAAACCTCCAGGGCTGTTTTGCCGGCGATTTCCTCAAGGGTGACGCCGAACAATTTTTCATAACGGCGATTGATCCATTTGTAGCGGCCTTCCAGGTCTTTGAGGGAGACACAGAAAGGCGCGTAGTTGAGAATGCCTTCCAGCCGGCGGTTGCTTTCGAACAGGGCTTCCTCGGCCTGTTGGCGTTCGGTGATGTCCAGGCCGATGCCGCAAATTTCGTTGGGCGCTCCTTCCGCATCGCGCAGCAGGAATTTTGTGACTAGAAAGTTGTGTTTTTTGCCGTCGGTAATGCGTGTCGCAATGGATTGCTGTTGCGGCGTGCCGGTTTCGATTAACGTCTGGTTGTCTTTCTTGGCTTGCCGTGCAAATTCAGGATTTTTGGCATAACGATCGACAAGCGTTTTGCCGATGACGTCCTCGGCTTTTATTCCATAGAATGTTTCATAACTTTTGCTGACACGCCGGTAACGCTCATCGATGCCCCGGATGGAAACCAACAGGGGGCTGTGGTCGAAAATACCCTGAAGACGGCGGTTGCTTTCCAAAAGGGCTTCTTCGGTCTGTCGGCGCGCTGTGAGGTCGTAGATTTGCGCAACAAAATAAAGCGGCGCATCTTTTGAATCGCGTACCAGAGAAACGGCCAACAACACCCAAACGATATGCCCGTTCTTGTGAAAATAGCGCTTCTCTATCTGGTAGGTAGCAATCTCGCCAGCCAGCGCCTGTTTGTAATAGGCAAGATCCGTTTCGAGATCATCGGGATGGGTGAGCGCCTGAAAATCAGTCGCCTGCAGTTCCGCTTCGTCGTAGCCGATCATCTCGCAGAGCGCGTGGTTCATCTTTAGCCATTTGCCGTCCAGGTCAATCAGCGCAATCCCATGGGGGGCCATTTTGAAGGCGCTGCGAAAGCGTTCCTCGCTTTCACGAAGCGCTTCTTCTGAGCGCAGGCGCTCGGTGATGTTGATTGCCGATGTGAGAATGGCAAGATCGTTCTCATAGATGACGGGATGAAGGGAAAGTTGGACGGTGATGGTTTCACCGGTGATTTTGCGTATATCGACCTGGTAATCATTGACCAGCCCTTTTTCTTCGAGGGTTGCGAAGAGGGTGTCCCGTTCTTCTGGGTTCGCGTAAAAATCCCTGGCCTTGCGTCCACACAATTCTGCCGGTGGCAGGCCGGTCAGTGTTTCGGTTTTTGCATTGGCGTAAAGGACTCGCCCATCCTTGGCGTCGGTGATGAAAAGCGGCAGGGGGGTCGCGTCAACGATGCTCCGCAGGCGGCGTTCGCCTTCGTTGCGTTGCCCCAATTCCTCGCGGGTTTCGTTCTCGCGGGTTTCATTAAAGTCAGGGGCCTTTTGGCTGAGTTTCACCGGCCGGTTCCCCGTGATGGGTGGTCCGAAGGGTTGTGGTCGCAACAGATTGGGCGGTGAGCGGCTAATTTCCGGTTAATATTTGACCAATTTTTTATGAGGGCTGGTCCGCGTGCATCGGCACGCGTTGCGCGCAAAACCGGCAGGTTTTACGGGCTTTGCGAGATATTCCTTCCTGGTGTAGGGTTCCCTGAAATCACGCGCTTTGCGCATGGACAAGGCGTGGTGCCCCACCCGGCAAAAGGGGGGTGCCGGGCCGGCGTCGTCCAGCGCTGTTCAGGGTTATCGGGGAGAAAACACATGCCGGTCGGTAAAATTACACAGCTGCTTTGTCTTCTTGGCGTCGCGTGCTTGTTCGCGATGATGCCGTCGCCGGTTTTGGCCGAGGAGGCAACTTTGAATGGTGCCAATACGGCCTGGATCCTGACGTCCACAGCGCTGGTGCTGTTCATGACGCTTCCGGGGCTGGCGCTTTTCTATGGTGGGCTGGTGCGTGCGGAGAACGTGCTTTCCGTTCTCACCCATTGTTTCGGAATTGCCTGTCTGATGTCCGTCCTATGGGTTGTCTGCGGTTACAGCCTTGCTTTTGGGGATGGCGGTGCCGCAAACGAATGGGTTGGCGGCTTCGGCAAGGCCTTTCTTGCCGGCATTGGAGTTGAGACGCTGTCTGGGGATATTCCAGAATCCCTCTTCATGATGTTTCAGATGACGTTTGCAATCATCACGCCGGCGTTGATTGTGGGAGCCTATGTGGAGCGGATAAAATTTTCGTTCGTTCTTTTGTTCAGCGGCATTTGGCTGCTTCTCGTTTATGCGCCCGTTACCCATTGGATCTGGGGCGGCGGTTGGCTTGCCGCTCTTGGCGTTATGGATTTTGCCGGTGGTCTTGTCGTCCATGCGACGGCAGGGGTGACGGCGCTGGTGCTGGCCGTGATGTTGGGTGGCCGCAAGGGATTCCCCGGTGAGGTGAAGCCACCGCACAGCCCGGGCGTTACGATGATCGGTGCCGCCATGTTGTGGGTCGGCTGGTTCGGCTTTAACGCGGGCAGCGCCTTGGCTGCTGACGGCAATGCCGCGATGGCGATGACGGTGACCCATATTTCCGCTGCGACCGCCTCGCTTACCTGGATGGCGTTTGAGTGGTTCAAATATGGCAAGCCAAGCCTGATTGGAACCGTGACCGGCATGGTCGCCGGTCTGGCAACGATTACACCGGCTTCTGGTTATGTCGGACCGATGGGGGGGTTGGCGATCGGATTTGCGGCTGGGCTTATCTGTTTCTGGGCGGTGCCTTTCATCAAGCAGATCGTGAAAATCGATGACTCCCTTGACGTTTTCGCCGTGCATGGCGTGGGCGGCATTCTCGGCATTCTGTTGGCCGCCGTCTTCGCGTCCACGGCCTTTGGCGGCCTGGGGCTGCCGGAAGGCCGCACGATCTTGGATCAGTTCTGGGTGCAGGGCATCGGGGTTGTCGCCACCGTCGGGTGGACCGTGGTGGTGAGCATTGGCATCGCCGTTCTCCTGCGCGCCCTGATCGGTCTTCGGGTCAGCGAGCAGGAGGAGAGGGAAGGGCTGGATATCACCACCCATGGCGAACGGGGCTATACTCTGTAAGGCCTTTGAGATTGCCAGCTGTTTGAAGAGGGGGGACCGTCAATGAAACTCGTGATCGCTATTATCAAGCCGTTCAAACTCGACGATGTGCGCGAGGCCCTGACGACGCTCGGCGTTCAGGGAATGACCGTCAGCGAGGTCAAAGGCTATGGCCGCCAGAAAGGGCATACGGAGATTTATCGCGGTGCCGAATATGCGGTCAATTTCGTGCCCAAGGTTAAGGTCGAGATCGTCGTTGATGACGCCACCGCAGAACGGGCCATCGAAACCATTCAGGAAATCGCAAAAACCGGCCAGATCGGCGACGGCAAGATTTTCGTACTCGACGTGGGGCGCGCCACGCGCATTCGCACAGGCGAGGCGGGGGACGAAGCCCTCTAGCCTTTCCTCGCCTGCCGGCAGTATTTTCTAGGCAAACCACCCCCGGCCGCCCGGTTTCGGGGCGAGTTTAATACATCTTTTACGAGTGTTCTTTACTAAGAATACGCGCTTAGGGTGTATTTGCTTGTGGTGGTGACATGGTTTTTCCGGGGGTTCGTTCGGCGCGATTTGCGCATAATCTGAAAAATTACCTTCTTGCCGGTGTCCTGTTCGGCAGTGGGTTGGTGGCGGGGAACCTCCTTGTGTGGGGTGGAACTGCCATTGGTTGGTATCACGTCGCCTTTGAGGTGGTGTCCGCCTCCGTGCTGATCGCCCTGGCCATTGGTCTGTGGGGAGTCTTTAAAATAGAGGTAGCCAACCGGGTGAACCTTGGCGCCATCATCGCCAATGCCTGGGACGCCATTTTCACCATTGATGCGAACGGCATCATCCTTTCTTTCAACCCGGCGGGTGAAAAGATGTTCGGCCATTCCTCGGATAGGGTCCTTGGCCAGAACATTGCCATGCTTATGCCGGAATTCTGCCTCGGCGAGGATGGAAATTGCGCCCGGCGTTATCTGAAGGGGGACAACCTGGGCGCGAGCAGCCTTTCCCATGAAGTGAAAGGCCGTCGCCAGGACGGGACGATGTTTACGATCGGCCTGACGGTGAGTGAAATGGGAGGCCACCGCAGCAATTTATTTGTTGGCGTCGCCCGAGATATTAGCGAGCGCAAGCGGGTGGAAAAGGAATTGGGCCGCAGCGAGCAGCGCCTGCAAGCGGTGCTCGATACCGCCGCCACAGGCATCATTACGATTGATGCGGAGGGAATTATCCAGTCCTTCAATCCCTCTGCCGAACATATTTTTGGGCATGAAGCAGAAGCAATCATCGGTGAAAATATCCGCCTGTTGATGCCGCCGCTGGATAGTCGGTGCCACGATGGCTATCTGAAGCAT
>CAYTAE010000090.1:0-6595 GCA_964435655.1 uncultured Rhodospirillaceae bacterium | reverse complement strand
GTTAACGATACGCGCTAGCGGCACGCGCGAACAATACCGCACCCCTCCTTTAGAATGAGAACCGGAATGGCTTATAAGCATGTGAAGTTTTCAGTCGAAGACGGCATTGGGCATCTGATCCTTGCCAGAGACGACACACGCAACGCGCTGACCGTCGGCGGCCTTGTCGAAGAGGTGCTGGACGTGTTCGACCGCGTGGAAACCGGATCGGATGCCCGCGTGCTGGTGATTTCCGCCGAGGGCAAGGCGTTTTCCGCCGGCGGCAATTTGCGTGAAATTCTGGATCCGGAAGGGCCCTATGGCGGCACGTCGCCGGAAATTCAGAAGAAATACGTCCACGGCATTCAACGCCTGCCCAAGGCGCTGCACCTGTTGAACGTGCCGACAATCGCCGCCGTGCAGGGACCGGCCATCGGCGCCGGCTGCGACTTCGCCCTTTTCTGCGATTTGACGCTGGCCTCGACGGACGCAAAATTTTCAGCCGCCTTCGTCAATCTTGGTCTGATACCGGGCGACGGCGGCGCCTGGATCTTACCGCGCATGGTCGGCGTGCAACGCGCCGCAGAATTGATGCTGACCGGCCGCACGGTGGACGGCAAGGAAGCCCAGGAAATCGGCCTCGCCCTGGAATGTCTGGAACCCGACGCGCTGCTGCCGCGTGCCTTTGAACTGGCGCGCCGCATTGCCTCGCGGCCCCAGGTGGCGGTGCGTTTCCTGAAAATTTTGATGCGCCAGTCCCACTCGGCCGGTCTGGACGAATTGCTCGACAGTTCGTCTGTCCTGCAATCCATCTGCCACAAGACGGAAGATCACCACGAGGCGATCATGGCCTTTCTTGAAAAAAGAAACCCGAAGCCGTTTAAGGGCATGTAACCTTGCTGCGTTCTTCCTGAAAAGAACCCTGCCCGAACCGAAGAAAGCAACCGCATGGCGACCCTTGCAAAACGCTTGAGCAAAATTAAACCCTCGCCGACAATCGCGGTGACAACGCGCGCGGCAGAGCTGCGCGCCGAAGGCCGCGACGTCATCGGCCTTGGTGCCGGCGAGCCGGATTTCGACACCCCGGACCACATCAAGGCGGCCGCGAAAGACGCCATCGACCGCGGCGAAACCAAATACACCGCCGTCGCCGGCACGATGGCCCTGCGTCAGGCCATTTGCGACAAGCTTCAACGCGACAACGCGCTGACCTACACGCCCGATCAAATCACTGTCGGGTGTGGTGGCAAGCAGACGATTTACAACGCCCTGATGGCGACCCTTGACCCCGGCGACGAGGTCATCATCCCGGCCCCCTATTGGGTTTCCTATCCGGACATGACGCTTCTTGCCGAAGGCACCCCCGTCCTTGTGCCCTGCCCGCAGGCGGACAATTTCAAATTAACGCCCGCAGCCCTCGACAAGGCGATCACGCCGAAAACGAAATGGCTGATTTTAAATTCGCCGTCGAACCCGACCGGGGCCGCCTATAGCTTTGATGAGATCAAGGCGTTGACCGACGTGCTGCTGCGCCATCCCCATGTCTGGGTCATGACCGACGACATGTACGAATTGCTTGTCTATGACGGGTTTGAATTTGCAACTCCGGCCCAGGTGGAACCCCGCCTTGCCGATCGCACCTTGACCCTGAACGGCGTGTCCAAGGCCTATTGCATGACCGGCTGGCGCGTCGGCTATGCCGCCGGGCCCCTTGAACTGATCAAGGCCATGAACAAAATGCAGTCCCAAAGCACGACCCATACGAGTTCCATTTCCCAGGCCGCCGCCGTGGCCGCCCTGAACGGACCCCAGGACTTTCTGGCCAAAAACCTGGCCGTCTTCAAAGAACGCCGCGATCTGGTCGTCGCCGCCCTGAACGAAACGCCGGGGCTGACCTGTCCCACACCGGAAGGTGCCTTTTATGTCTATCCGAGCTGTGAAGCCCTGATGGGAAAGAAAACGCCGAAGGGCGACGTTCTGAAGACGGACGCCGATTTTGCCGCCTATCTTCTGGAAAGCGAGGGCGTGGCCATCGTTCATGGCGAAGCGTTCGGGATGTCGCCTTTTTTCCGCGTTTCCTACGCCACATCAACGAAGCTGCTGACCGAAGCCTGCGCGCGGATCTTCCGCGCCTGTGAGGCGCTGCGCTAAACCCACACTTTTTCTCACGGGAAGTTGAATTGTGGCCGGCCGTGCCACCCCATAAGCTTTTTGGTGAACGGACAAGGAGCTGAAACATGTGGGTACGCCGCCAACGCGGATGGGAACTTCGTGAAGCTTCCGTAACGCCGGAAGCCATTTATCACGATCGGCGCGCGCTGATGCGCGGCCTTGCCGCCGGCACGATCCTGGCCGCCACCTCGCCCCTGCTTCCCCTGTTCAATGACACCGCGCGTGCCGCCGACCCAAGGGCCGCCGACCCAAGCGCGCATCTTTACCCCGTTGAACGCAATCCCCGCTACACAGCCACGCGCGCGCTGACGAAAGAAAAATTCGCAACCGCCTACAACAATTTCTACGAATTTGGTTCCCACAAAAACATCAGCAAGGCGGCCCAGGCGCTGCAAACACGCCCATGGACGGTTGTTCTCGATGGCCTGGTCGAAAAGCCGATGGAAATCGGCATCGACGATCTGTTGAAGAAGATGCCCCTTGAAGAACGCGTCTACCGGCATCGCTGCGTCGAAGCCTGGTCGATGGTGGTGCCGTGGAGCGGCTTTCCCATGCGCGCCCTGGTCGATTTTGCCCAACCGAAGGCCGGCGCAAAATTCGTATTGATGGAAACCTTCCTCGATCCGGAAATCGCCCCCGGTCAAAAACAGAACTGGTACCCATGGCCCTATGTCGAAGCCTTGACCCTGGAAGAAGCGCGCAATGAGCTCGCCTTTCTTGTCACCGGCGCCTATGGCAAACCGGCCCTGCCCCAGAACGGCGCGCCGCTTCGCCTGGCCGTGCCGTGGAAATATGGCTTTAAATCCATCAAGTCGATCACGCGCTTTACCTTTGTCGCAAAACGCAAAAAAAGTTTCTGGGAAACGATCCTGCCGGCGGAATACGGGTTCTGGGCAAACGTCAATCCCGAGGTCGCTCATCCGCGCTGGTCCCAGGCCCAGGAACGCGTGCTAGGCACCCTGGAAACCACGCCGACCCGGCTGTACAACGGCTATGGCGAATTCGTCGCCGGCCTTTACGACGGCCTCAAAGACGAACAGCTCTTTATGTAACGAGCGGCCTGATGTAGCGAGCGGAATGGGTCAGGAAGTCCACAATGCAATCTGACGCCATGGTTCCGGCACAGACAACCTGCCCTCATGAAGCCCTTCTGCACCGCACAGGCGGACGGACTGCCATGCGCCACGCCATTCCGTCGGCAATGGATAGGGCGTCGCGACTTTGGCCTCTGCCTTAAATCCAAAACGATTGTAATAATCCGGATCCCCGAGAACAAAGACATAACCAATTTTAGCGTTTTTCAGGCGCTTGAAGCCTTCCTGAACCAACGCGCTTCCGATCCCCTGTTTATGCAAAGTTGGTGTGACTGCGAGCGGAGCTAAAAGTGCGACCGTCTCTTTCCCTCCCTCAACGTGGCAGAACGTGAAACTGACATGCCCTACGATTACGTTTTCACGCAGCCCAACGAGCGATAGGACGCCCTGCTCAAGATCCAGCAGCTCCCTCACAAGCGGCAACAGATCCTCGTCAGGGAAGGCGTCCACATATAGCGGCTCGATCCCCGCCGCGTCACGGCGCCGACTTTCGCGAATTTCAAGTTTACGAAACTCGTATGAACACATGGCCTGGACAAGCCGTGGCCTAGGCCGTTGCCTGGCTGGCGGGTTCGGACGTTTCAATTTCCTGTTCGGCGATAAACTTTTCCGCCTCCAGCGCCGCCATGCAGCCCGTGCCGGCGGCCGTCACCGCCTGGCGATAGATTTTATCCTGCACGTCCCCGGCGGCAAAAACCCCCGGCACATTCGTTGCCATGCTGTCGGGCGCGGTTTCGATATAGCCTTGGACGTCCATCGCGATCTGGCCTTCAAAAAGCGCCGTCGTCGGCGTGTGGCCAATGGCGACGAACACCCCATCAAGGGCAAGATCGCGGGTGGCCTCGCTTGCCACGTCGCGAATGCGCATCCCCGTCACGCCAAGCAATGGCGCATCGGTGCCAAGAATTTCATCAAGGACATGGTTCCAGATGATTTCGATTTTCTTGTTCCGAAACAGGCGGTCCTGAAGAATTTTTTCCGCGCGCAAACTGTCGCGGCGATGGACGAGGTAAACCTTGCTGGCATGGTTTGTCAGGTACAGCGCCTCTTCGACCGCCGTGTTGCCGCCACCGATGACGGCGACGACTTTGTCCCGAAAGAAAAATCCGTCGCAGGTCGCACAGGCCGAAACGCCGAAACCCTGAAATTTCTGCTCGCTTTCCAGGCCCAGCCAACGCGCCTGAGCGCCGGTGGCGACAATCACCGTCTGGCTGATATAGCGATCGCCATTGTCGCCAATGCAGACAAAGGGGCGCTTTGAAAAATCAACGTCAACGATGGTGTCCGAAAGCATTTTGGTGCCAACATGAGCGGCCTGCGCCGCCATCTGTTCCATCAGCCAGGGTCCCTGAATGACATCAGCGAAGCCGGGATAATTCTCGACATCCGTCGTGATCGTCAACTGGCCGCCCGGCTGGATGCCCTGAACAAGAACTGGGTCCAAAGCCGCCCGGGCCGTATAAATGGCCGCCGTGTAACCGGCCGCGCCGGCCCCGATGATGAGAACCTTTGTTTCAATATCCGCCATCTCTGGAGCTTTTCTTTCGTAAGGGCCTGCCGCAACGGCCAGCATAGGTTTCCCGCCCGGCGCTGACAAGCAAAGGGGCGCTTATTTTGTGCGTTCGGCCAGGCGCTTGCACACGCCTTGCGCGACGCGCCCGGTGTCCGCCAGAGGTTCGTAAGTCCATTTTTCAAGGGTGCCGTCAAAGGGCCGGGCAATGCCGCGCGCGCGCAAATTTTCGTGGAACGCGTCGAATTTTTTTGCCTTCCCTTCGAGGTTAAAGACGTAAAGCGGCTTGCCCGTGGTCGCCGCCTCGGACGCCATGGAAACGGAATCATTGGTCACAAGAATGGCGTCTGCGGCAGCGAGATAGGCAAAATAAGGGTTCGCGCCGTCACCCTCCCAAATTTCCATCGGTACATTTTCCAGCCCGGCCCGAAGCCGGGCGACAACGCCGGCGCCGGTTCGCCGCGACGCCGTGATCATCAGGCTGCCGCCGGTTTCGACAGCCATGGCGCGAAGCAGACGTGCCAGTTCCCCCGCCGCCCGCTCGGTAAACTGGAAATGCTTGCTGGTGCCACCCAAAAGAACGGCGAGCCGAGGCCGGGGCAACGCCGCCAACCGCCCCCCATGGACGTCCAACGCGTCATCAAGGCGGGCCTTCGTGATGCGCGTCAGGGCCCCTTCCGTCACAAGAACATTGTCACCTTCAAGGCCATCATGGCGCGGCGTGGCGACAAGGTCGAAGCGGTCTGGCGACACATAAGGGTTCAGCAGATGCACCCCAAAGACGCGCCCGCCGCTTTTCTTCTTGATGGCCAGGGCAACGGGGACGCTTTTCCGCCCGGCACTGATCAACACATCGGGCCAGGGCGGCGTCAGGGGAGCGGCCGTCGGATTTTGCGCGGCAAGGGGTGCCGGCCAAAGCCCGATTGGCAGCCACCGCCAAGGCCATCGCGGGCACAGGCGCTTCATTTCCGGGTCAAAATCAAGGGCTTCCGCCAGGCCAAGGCACTGGTTTTCCGTCCCCGCCATGCCCTCTGTCAGGATCCAGCAGCTTTTCTTTGTCATCGTTCTATCCGCGCCAGCATAACGGCAGGCTTCGTCGAGAGGTAGAGCCGAAAACATGGTGAAACGGGCTGTTTCCCGTGAATTGCCTGCTTGCCTTCCCAAGGCCATCGGGTAAAATCGCGTAATATAATTTCAATTTTTTCTAGAAATGAGGCGATTTAAAACCGTGGCACGCGTCAAGCTGGACCGAATCGACCGTCAGATTCTTCATGATCTGCAAATGGACGGACGCCGGACGAATGTCGAACTTGCACGCCGGGCCGGTATTTCGCCGCCGCCCTGCCTGCGCCGGGTACGCGCCCTGGAAAAGGCCGGCTACATCCGCGGCTACCATGCCGACATCGATCCGGAAGCGCTCGGCTTTGGCGTGACCGTCTTTGCCCAAGTCGGCCTGAGCAGCCAGGCAGAGGCCGATTTGGAGGCCTTTGAGGCGCTTGTCGTGCAATGGCCGGAGGTCAGCGAATGCCACATGCTGGCCGGTGAGACGGATTTTCTGTTAAAGGTTTTCGCCGCCGATTGGGACAGCTATCAACGCTTCCTCACCACGCAATTAACACCAGCGCCGAATGTGAACCATGTGAAATCGGCGCTGGCCATTCGCATTTCAAAATGTGCGCCCGGCGTGCCGATCGACGTGGACTCGACGCATTCGACCCCCATGCCTGCCGCCCTTGCCAAGGACATCAGCGCGAAGAAAAAAAGCGCCTGAGACCCGCCCCAACAGCCCTTCGCGGCGGCACCCTTGAAGTTGCGCCGTTGCAGTCCTATTTTAACGGGT
>CAYTAE010000089.1:0-6636 GCA_964435655.1 uncultured Rhodospirillaceae bacterium | reverse complement strand
AACTGGCCGACTAATTTTTTTGGCCTGCTCAAATCGAAATTATCGGGCATTTCTGAGGCCAGATCGCATTAGGCGAGCACATATTAAACAAATAAAAACAGTAGCTTGTGAGGTGTTTTATTTCTGGGCGTTCAATCCAACTTGTGGTTGGATAGACCTAACCTCCAGAGGCTTTCCTATCTATATGAGGATGTAATGATACGAAGTTTACGGACAATCACCCGCAACGTCTTTCTTATGGGGGCTGTTTTTGTTTTTTTTCTTCAGCCGTCCTTGGCAAAGGATTTTACCAAAATATCAAAAGGGGAAACTCTCTTTCAGGAGAACTGTGTCTCTTGTCATGGCGAAAAGGGGAGGGGTACACAATTTCCATCAAGGGTGGATGGAAGAACCATATTTATTCCAAGCTTAAAGAAAAGCTACTACGTCTCAATGTTGTCAGACAATGCTCTACAACAGCTCATTTCTCAGGGGGAAGCTTATTTTAGATCATCCAGATCCAAGGAGATCATGCCAAGCTTTGGTGGCAGCTTAACTAATGCAGAAATCATATCGGTTACAAAATATCTCAAGGCGTCATTCGCCGGAAGAAAAGTAGATTTACCAACCGAGATGCACTCTAGAAAAGAAAAAAAGCGCAGCACGCCAAAGCGTAAAATCACAGCCGGAAGTGGCTTCATCATCAATCGTAGAGGTATTGCCATAACGGCTCTGCACGTCGTTGACTCCTGCTCAACAATACGTGCCTCAACAGAGCTGGAAAAGCCCTTGCCCGTTACAGTTCTTGCCAAGCTTCCGCATTCTGAGATCGCGATCATCCAACTTGCGAAGAGGGTGGAAGAGTACGAGCACGTTGATTTCAGGGATGCCGTTGGTCCCAACGTGGGAGAGAAAAGCTTTACGTTGGGGTTTCCCTTGCCGGGAATTCTTTCCAGAAATGGTAATTTCACACATGGCAACGTAAGCGCCCTAAGCGGCCCAAAAAATCATCCCCATTTTTTGCAAACAACCAATCCGATCCAGGGCGGGAATAGTGGCGGGCCGCTTTTGGACGACAATGGCCTTCTCATCGGCGTTGTTGCGTCCAAACTGGATTGGCTGATGACGGCGTTTAAATCCGGAGATGTTCCGGAAGATGTAAGCTTTGCCATAAAAGGCAGAATTATAATGGATAGGCTTGAAATATATGGGGTTTCCTACACGACCGAGCCCCGCAATAAACCTCTCAAACCAGAGAAAATTTTTAAAGACAACCGGAAGGCCATCGTAAGGATCGAATGCTCGTAAATTTTCGGTGAGGACGAACATTCAGTAATTAACCAGCCCCGGGCAACCCAGCGCAAAGCTCCGGATGGCCGCCTGGATAATGATGCCCTAACAGGGCATTGGACCGATCTGTTTCTTATGCACCCAACGCAGACCGGGGCTCAGGCCGTTTGACCAATCTGCACCACTTTGCGATCTGCTTTCTCTATATTCAAAAAAGTTGCCCAAGCCCCCATCATCTTCCTGCGTTTCTCGAACAGGTCGCCGCGCCGGTATGCGGCCTCGACCTTGTTTTCGATAACATGTGCCAGCGCCATTTCGGCCACGTCACGCGGGAAGCCTGATACTTCGCCTGACCAATCGCGAAAGCTTGAGCGAAAACCGTGCGGCACATAATCGCCACGAGAACCTTTGACGCCATATCCCAAACCGCGCATCAGTTGGAGCAATGCCATGTTTGACAGGGGCCTGCCGTAGCGCCCACCGGGGAATAGATAAGGGTTTCCGTCAATGCGCGGCAGGGCGTTTAAATCGGCTATAGCCACATCAGGCAACGGCACCCTGTGTTCTCGCTTGGCTTTCATCCTTGTGGCTGGAATGGTCCATATTTGGGCATCAAGGTCGATTTCCGACCACTGCGCTTGCAAAACCTCACTGGTGCGTGTGGCCGTTAGAATGAGAAAGCGAAGCGCCAGCGCCGATACACTGCCATTTTCCGACAGTTCGGCCATGAAAGAGGAAACTTCGGTGTATGGCATGGCGGGGTGATGATTGATTGTTTTTACCCGTGATGGTTTGGGCAGCAACATATCTAGATGGCCCCGCCAGCGGGCGGGGTTCAGGGCGTCGCGGTATTTGTGAGCTGCAGCAAAGTCCAAAATGTTTTCGATACGCCCCTGTACCCGCTTGGCCGTTTCGGTCTTGGTCGTCCAGATTGGAGAAAGGATTTCCAAGACATCTTCCGTGGCAATGGCGTCAACCGGCTTTGAGCCTAGAGATGGCTTCGCATAAGTTTTCATCGTACTCACCCATTGGCGGGCGTGTTTGGCGTTTTTCCAGCCTCGCCGATGCGCCCGGATGAAACGCGCGGCACAGGTGGTGAAGGTGGGGATGGCCCCTGGCTCGACACGGCGAGCCTCAATGGGGTCAATGCCCGCCACCGCCTGTTGTCGGCACGTTGAGGCTTTCGAGCGGACATCTGCAAGCCCAACATCAGGATAACTGCCTAGCCCCATTTCCCGGCGTTTGCCCTTGATCGAAAAGCGCAACACCCATTTCCTCGCGCCAGCGTCCGAAACCACCAGCCGCAGCCCCCCACCATCCTCATATTTGCCGGGGGGCGCACTCGCTACCTTGCGTGGGGAGAGTTTATGAATTGCCATGTTAGAACCCCTATATTTGCATCAAGAGCCAAAAACAGCCCCCCAATCAGTCCCCCAATAATATTGGATTATGGCATATCACCCTAGACAGGGTTGGATAAAAAGCGTTGATAATTTAGGGTTTTATGGGCGTATTTGGACGCAATGATATATTTAGTTGGCGGACTCTCCCTCCGCCACCAGATCTTCTTCTCTCAGCTATTTTCAGATGATGCCCAAGCTGCCAGCACATTTGGCGGCAATTGACAGCTTGAACGTGGCGCTGATGGGTTGAAGATTGGCAACACTGTTCCATGCTTCCACATACATACTGCCCCGTTGATTTGCCACACTTAATTCGCATTATCAGGCGTTACGTGGCAGGGACAAAGGTAGTCAATTTTTACGCCATGGCTGGCTAACTGGTTATGAAATTTGGCCCAATCCGTATCCACTGCATTCAAAATTACCGAAGCGGGGTTGCTCTGCAGTGCCGCCGCTACGAATTTGCGATCATCATTATCAAATTTGTTCAAAGCTGCGGCACTTGGAAACTCTTTATAACTACTATTCATCGGGGTAATTGTTACGAGTCGGACTTTTTTCAAAACACCTTGATTGTTAAAAATATGTTTATAAAAAAAATCTCCAACGCCTGGCTGCCCATTGAAATTCAGTCGGTTATGGTATTCATTCAGAATATGACCTTTGTCATCAATTACAATCTGGCTGGCGTTGACAACCTCCTGCAATTTCGTAATACAGCGGAGCTGGCAAGCCTCTGAAGCATGAGTGTTCCGTCCATTCGCAACAACGGCCACATTAGTATCCACAACAAAAGTATCCACAGCAAATGAACTCATTTAGCTTGCTTCATTTTTCTCTCTAGGCCCGCCTTGTGAATGGCAGCAATCTCACCAAATTCATCTCCGAAGAAGTCTTTAGGCCAGTTTTTTATTTCTCCAAACATGTTCAATTCAAGCGGTGTCAAGCTTGATGCCGCATTTTTATAGTCACAAAAATAGAGTTTTGTTTGATCAGCTGGTATGTTGCCCTCAGCAACCCGACGTTGCAACCTGCGCAATAAATGTTCGCTATGGCTCTCGACAATGACTTGAACGTTACGATGTGTTGCTGCATGAACAATGAGATCAGCTAAGCCAGATTGCACTGCCGGGTGCAAATGAATTTCCGGCTGTTCCAGCAATACGATTGAACCATCCGGAACATAGTGCAGCAGCACTATAACTGGTAAAACCTGTGAGACTCCAAATCCGACATCCATAATTGATGTCTCTGGTGATGACTTTGTTTTCCTCACTTTTGTTTGGTACAAATTTGTTCCTTCGGCAATTTCTTCGATAGAAAAGTCGTGAATTAGCCCAAGCTCTTTAAGCCAAAACCCAATGATTGCATCGAGTTGAAGGAGTTTTCCTCTGCTCTTTAGGTTTTGTTTTTCCTTCTGGGCACCAGCAGCCAGAATGGCGTCAATAACTCTTTCTCCTCTTCGGCCAACGTCGGAAGGTTTGCTGCCAGCCCAAGTATATTGCCGTTTCGGATAGTCTCTGAGCGGACCAAGATAAAATATTTTATCAATAAAATTTTCGTACTCGTGCTCAAACTCGCTCAGAAACCCGGAATTTTGAAAATACGTTTTTGCCTGATCCGGAAAGGCATATGACTTGATCGGTCCCGGCAATGTCCACGCACGCCCAGGTTGGCGAATAAAACGAAATTTCAAAGTTTCGCTTTTGCACTTCAAAGTAAATTCTGTTGTTTTTTCCTGTTTTTCTGTAAGAAGAAACGTTGCGTTGTTGAATGTATAAGCCAAAAAGGATGTGGATGGAGCGCCTCTCTTTTCATTCACGCTCGTTTTGATCGACAATCTGTTTCCTCTGAACAGTTCTGACTGTCGTCCTTTTTCAGGATCAGAAATCACAAGTTCTTCAGGCAATGTCCATTGCAATTCCCAGGAGATAACTTTCGACAGATCATGCCCATGAACAACGTTTTCAAAATGGCCAAGATTAGCCAAGCTATTTTCTCCACCGAAATCGAGATCAAGTGAACGATCAACGCTATCTTTGGTCTGCTTAAGCATCAAAAGAAATTGGATTAGGCTTGTTTTGCCAGAGCTATTGGAGCCAAAAAACCCTGTTATGGCGCCCAACGACAGATCAACGGCACTCCATGATTTGAAATTTCCCATTTTCAGTCGCTCTAGCATGGCCGCCTCCTACAAAAATCTTGTTTGATCACTGTCGCGAATGCCATTATTTGAAATGGCATTGTCAGAGTAAGTGGCTTGAGACAAAGCGTAGCATTCCATACCCTCCGGGGATGGACAATCCCTTCCGTTACCTTAACGGCTCGCCCGAAGCGATTAGTCTGTCGGTGATGATGTATATCCGTTATCTGCTGTTATTGAGGTAGGTCGAAGGCGTGTTGTTCGAGCGCGGCATCGATGCCTGCCATGAGACAGTGCCTTTGGCAGCCGCCTTGCCTCTCGGCCTTTCCCAAGTTTGCTATAAGGTTCCGTGCGCTTTGCTTCCATAGGCATCGCATAACTTCCGTCTTAATTACCTAGTCACAGGAGCATTTTCCCTGTTCCGACGCTTGGGGAATTTGGCGGAATAGCCAAGGGATGCCGGTACGTTAGAGGGTAAGGCCCCATCGATTGCCGGTCAATTCGTGAAAATTCCCTGTATTTTCCCTGTTTAACAGGGAATGCAGCGGAGACGGGTTCGCTTGAGACTGCACGCTCCGCCACCAGCTCTTGTTCTCTCAGCGATTTTCAGAGGATGCCCAAGCCGCCGCCACGAATGGCGACGTTCCGCGCGCCTTTGCGCGAGGCCGCATTGCAAGCCGGACCGGGAGAGCGGTGTCTACCTAAGATATCCGTTTTGGCGCGGCTATTATCTCTACCGCGTGATTCCGGGGTCCGGTTTCGCCAGCTTGGTGATACCTTAATCGTTAGAATCAGCATGCCCTAAGTTTTGGCCGAATTTCTTTGCTGTTCGTTGACCCAGGGATCTGTATGACCCAATCCATTCCCATCACCTTGCTCACCATAGGGCTCGCCGCATTGTTAGGGTTTGCCGCCCAGCGGGCAAACATTTGCACCGTCCGAGCGGTCAAAGAAATGCTGACAACCCGCAGGGCGTACATGCTCCTCAGTTTCGGAAAGACCGTGTTGTGGGTCATCCTTGCGACTTGTGTATTTGGCATGATGCTGCCGGAAACAACGGTCTATTACCGAAATCTATCGATTTTTTCCGTGGTCGGCGGATTTCTGTTTGGCATCGGGGCAACGTTAAACGGTGGCTGTGCCATATCGACATTGACGAGCCTCGCCAGCGGCCGGCTGTCTATGTTGTTCAGCATTATGGGAATGGCCGTCGGCGCGACCGGCTTTTTTCTTTATGCCTCAAGGCCACCGATGCAAAGCCTGAGCATCCCGCCAATCATGCCAGCCTATGCCGAGATGCTATCGGAGCTGGTCGTATTGATCTTGTCGCTCTGGGCGCTGTGGGAGCTTTATCGGATTTGGCGTGGCCAGGATGCAAGCCTATCCATTGCCGAGCGATTGCTGGCAAAGCACTATCGCCTATCAACCGCCGCTCTCTTGATTGGCATTAGCAATGCGATCCTGCTCGTATTTTATGGCCCCTGGTCTTTCACGAGCGGAATAAACCAGTTCATCCTGCAACAATTGGGCATGGGCATGGAATTCCATTGGATCTATGGAGCGCTGGTTGTCTCGGTTCTCGGCGGCATCGCCACTTCTGCCCTATTGCGGGGAAAATTTCACCTTCAATGGCGGCCGAATTTGCGTTGGCTGGCGCGGTTTGCCGGTGGCGGTTTGATGGGGTTCGGTGCCGCCATGGTACCGGGCGGGAACGACGAGCTGATCTTCAGCGGCATCCCCAGTCTGTCGGCCAGCGCATTGGTTGCCTATGCCGCTCTTATTGCCGGCATCGCCGTTTCTTTGAAAATTGCTGAGCAAATA
>CAYTAE010000088.1:0-6679 GCA_964435655.1 uncultured Rhodospirillaceae bacterium | reverse complement strand
ATCTTAATTTTGAATAAGAATAGTTATTATTTTATGAAGTCGCCATCTCTACCCATATGTTTTGCATGAAAACATACATATGACTGCATGCACCTAAGCCTTTGCGTCTAACCGGATTGGCTCGTGGCTACTGCTTTGGACGCATGTTCGACGATGGCTGCAGGGTCCAGCGTCGCAGGATCGGAAGATTTTTGGGAAAGGGGCCGCAGATAAAGCGCGCGCCTGGATCGGGCGGGCGTTTTTTATGCCTGTCAGGAGTCGGTCGAAATTTCCCGGTTCACGCCTTCGGTCTTTTCACGAAGCAGTTCGATCAACCCGTCGACGCCGCTGCCGGCGCGTTGAATGACGGCGGCAAATTCGTTGCGATGGGTCAGCGACATGCTCAACCCCTCGATGACGACATCAATGACCTTCATGTGATCGTTTGGCCGGCGTACCCGCCAGTCAATGCGTACGGGCGAGGCTTTTTCCCGCACGATGCGGGTGTAGACGATGGCGTCTTTGTTGCCATCCGCCCGGACCTCGTTTACCTCGAAGATCTCGCCGTCATAGTCTTTAAAGCGACCGGAATAGGAAAGCACAATGTAGTCTTCCAGCAGGGTCTGAAATTCCGTCCGCTGGATATCCGTTGCTTGTTTCCAATAGCGGCCGAGGACAAACCGGGCGATGATCGGCAAGTCAAAATTTTCCCGAAACAGCACACGGAAACGCGCTTGCCGCACGGCGTCTTCCAATGTTGGTTCCGTCAGAGAATCGAGGGTGTGTGTTGCAAGCGCATCGATAAATTTTGACGTCTTCTCTTCATCGGCTGCAACGGCAGGCGTGCCAGCGGCGAGGAAGGCAAACAAAAGAGCAAATAGGCTAAGACGAAAAAGATGGCTTGAGAGCATCATTTGCGGCGCGGTTCTGGCGCCCCCTTCTGGGGTTTGTTTGTGTTGGTTCTATTGTTCCAACGTTGGCGGCAAAGATTACGCACTGTCGTATAGAAATCAACCAACTTTTCCTTACCACTTTCTTACCGGCGTTCCAATCGGCGTAAGGTTCTGTGCGGAATACGGCCAGACATTTCTACCCCGGCGACGTTCCACAGGCGGCGTCTTCACCCTATCTGTGGGAATTGTCGCCTCTTCTGGCGGGGTGCCTTCAAAAATTTTACTTGATAAGGGCATAAAGATATATTTATATGCTTGGCCTTCCCTGCCTTTGCGGGGTGTTGGCTGAAGAGGCAACATGGAAAATTCTGCCAAAATAGAGAGTCTGTCCCGATTGCTTGGGGGCTTGCGCGCCGTGGCGGAACCGACGCGGCTTCGTTTGTTGGCTCTTTGTGCTGCAGGCGAATGGGCGGTCAGCGAACTCACTCAAATTCTGGGTCAGAGCCAACCCCGGGTCTCGCGCCATCTTCGGCTGCTGTCCGATGCTGGGTTGCTTGTGCGTTTTCGCGAGGGAAGTTGGACCTTCTATCGGTTGGCGCCGAAAGGCGCGCTGGCGGATCTGGCGACGCATATCGTGGCGCGGTTGCCGGATGATGCGGAACTGCAACGCGATCGCGATCGCTCGTTGAACGTAAAACGCGCGCGCGCGAAACTTGCTGCCGATTATTTCCGGCGCAATGCCGGTCAATGGGAAAGGCTTCGCTCGCTGCACGTGCCGGAAGCGCGGGTTGAAGCTGTGATGCTGGACCTTTGTCGGAACATTCCGGCGGCCCATCGACGCAACCTTCTCGATATTGGCACCGGCACCGGGCGCATTCTTGAGGTTTTTGCGCCCCATGTAGAAGGCGCGCTTGGCATTGATCTGTCTTGTGAGATGCTGGCCATTGCCCGGGCCAATCTTGAGAGAGCCGCCCTGGATCATTGTCAAATTCGCCAGGGGGATATGTACCAATTGCCATTGCCGGATAAATCCTATGATCTTGTGACCGTGCATCAGGTTCTCCATTACGCGGACCGTCCGGCGGATGTGATCCGTGAGGCGGCGCGTGTGTTGCGGCCGGAGGGTCGGTTGATCATCGTTGATTTTTTGCCTCATGCTCTGGAAAGTTTGCGTGACGCCCATGCCCACCGCCGCTTGGGATTCCCGGATGCGGAAATAAAAAAATGGTGCGCGGCGGCCGGTCTGAAGCCGGGACGCAGGCGAAGCCTGCCGGGGGAACCGCTTACGGTTGCCGTTTGGCATGCCGTCGCGCCGGCGGATGTGGCCGTTAAACATGGGAGGGCGGCATGACGACCCATGGAAATCCATCGGGGCCGCTTCCTTTCGTGCCAGACCGTGACGGCGCGCCGCAGCTTTCTTTCGAGTTTTTCCCGCCCCATACCGAGACGATGGCGGCCCGTCTCTGGGAGACGGTGTTGCGGTTGGCGCCGCTGCATCCGCGTTTTGTCTCGGTAACCTACGGCGCCGGCGGCACCACCCGGCAGCGCACCCATGAAACCGTCACCCGCATTCAGCGTGAGACGGATCTAAAACCGGCGGCCCATCTCACCTGCATTGACGCAACGCGGGAAGAAGTCGATGCGGTGGCGCGAGATTATTGGACGTCCGGCATTCGTCATATTGTCGCTCTGCGCGGTGATCCGCCCGAAGCGGCGGCGGGCTATGCCCCTCATGAAGGGGGCTACGCCTATGCCGCCGATCTGGTCGAGGGTCTAAAGCGCATTGCGGATTTTGAAATTTCCGTTGCTGCTTACCCGGAAACCCACCCGGAGGCGAAGAACGAAAAAGCAGATTTGGACAATCTGAAACGAAAAGTCGATGCGGGCGCGTCGCGTGCCATCACGCAATATTTCTTCGATGTTGATGCCTATTTCCGGTTTCTCGACCGGGTGCGCGACGCTGGCATTGCGGTCCCCATCGTGCCCGGCATTATGCCGGTTTCGAACTTTTCCCAGATTGTCCGTTTCAGCGCCATGTGCGGCACAACGGTTCCACCCTGGCTTTACGAGCTGTTCGACGGGCTGGAGAACGATCCGGAAACGCGCAAACTGGTTGGGGCAACGGTCGCGGCTGAACAATGCCGGCTTTTGCAGGCGCAAGGCATCGACGCGTTTCATTTTTATACCCTGAACCGGGCCGATTTAACGTACGCGATCAGCCACCTCCTTGGCGCACGGCCATCGCCTCAGGCGGAGAAAACCCTATGACCAGTCCTTCCAGAGATCGCACGGAGGAACTGACCCGCCTGCTGCGTCAGCGCATTCTCCTGCTTGATGGGGCGATGGGAACGATGATCCAGGGCTATGACCTGGATGAGGCGGGCTATCGAGGCGATCGGTTCCGCGATTCCAAAATCGATCTCAAAGGCAACAATGATTTGTTGAGCCTGACCCAGCCGGCCATCCTAAGCGAAATTCACCGCGCCTATCTGGAGGCCGGTGCCGATCTGATTGAAACGAACAGTTTTAATTCGACGGCGATTGCCCAGGCCGATTACGGGCTGGAATCCGTTGTTTACGAATTAAACCGCGAGGGTGCCGCAATTGCGCGCGCGGCGGCGGCGGCGATGACGGCGAGTACACCGGAAAAGCCGCGCTTTGTGGCCGGCGTCCTCGGTCCGACGAACCGCACGGCGTCGATGTCACCGAAGGTGGACGATCCGGGCTTTCGCAACGTCACCTTTGACGAATTGGTGACGGCCTATGACGACGCGGCCAGGGGGCTGATCGATGGCGGTGCCGATTTGATTTTGATCGAAACGGTGTTCGATACCCTGAATGCAAAGGCCGCGATCTTTGCCGTGTTGCAGCGTTTCGAGACCCAGGGTTTTCGCCTGCCGGTCATGATTTCCGGAACGATCACCGATGCGTCGGGCCGCACCCTGTCCGGCCAGACGCCAGAGGCCTTCTGGAACGCCGTCGCCCATGCCGACCCGCTGGCCATCGGGTTTAATTGTGCGCTTGGGGCAAAGGAATTGCGGCCCCATATTCAGGAAATTTCCCGCCTTGCCGGCACCCATGTCAGCGCGCATCCAAATGCGGGGCTGCCCAATGCGTTTGGCGGGTACGATGCAACACCGGACGAGATGGCCGGCCAGTTGCAGGAATTTGCCGAAAGCGGCCTGGTGAATCTCATTGGCGGTTGCTGCGGCACGACGCCCGATCACATTGCCGCCATGGCGGCGGCGGTTGCGGACGTGGCACCCCGGAAAATCCCGGACATTGAAAAGCGCTGCCGCCTAAGCGGGCTGGAGCCGCTAACCCTTGGCCCCGTTACCGGCTTCGTCAACGTTGGCGAGCGGACAAACGTTGCCGGTTCGGCGCGTTTTGCGTCGCTTATTCGCGACGAAGATTATGGCACCGCCCTTGACGTCGCGCGCGGCCAGGTGGTGAACGGCGCGCAGGTGATTGATGTCAACATGGACGACCCGATGCTGGAGGCGGAAACGGCCATGGGGGCTTTTTTGCGCATGGCGGCGGCGGAACCGGACATCGCGCGCGTGCCGGTCATGGTTGATTCCTCAAAATGGTCCGTGATTGAGGCTGGCCTCAAAGCCATTCAGGGAAAGGGAATTGTCAATTCGATTAGCCTGAAGGAAGGCGAGGCGGCCTTTGTCGAACAGGCGCGTGCGATCCGGCGCTATGGCGCGGCTGTGATCGTTATGGCGTTTGATGACAAGGGTCAGGCGGACAGCCAGGCGCGCATGGTTGAAATCTGCACGCGTTCATATCGCATTCTAACCGAACAGGTGGGGTTCCCGGCCGAAGACATTATCTTTGATGCCAACATCTTTCCCATTGCCACCGGGATCGATGCCCATCGCAATTTTGCCTGCGATTACATCGGGGCCATTGCCGAAATCAAGGCGACGCTGCCCCATGCGCTGACAAGCGGCGGTGTCAGCAATGTCTCGTTCTCATTTCGTGGCAACAACGGCGTGCGCGAGGCGATGCACGCCATTTTCCTTTACCACGCCGTCAAGGCCGGCATGGACATGGGGATTGTGAATGCCGGACAGCTGGTCGTCTATGAAGAGATTGCGCCGGATTTGCGCGAACGTCTTGAAGACATCATCTTGAACCGGCGGGCGGATGCGACGGAACGCCTTTTGGAAGTTGCAGATCAGGTCAAGGGTTCGGCACGGGAAGTGAAGGAAGATCTCGCCTGGCGGGAGACCTCTGTTGACGAACGCTTGGCCCATGCCCTGGTCAAGGGCATCACGGATTACATCGTCGCCGACACGGAAGAATCGCGTCTTTTGAAGGCGCGCCCCATTGAGGTGATCGAAGGCCCATTGATGGATGGCATGAACATCGTTGGTGATCTTTTCGGTTCCGGAAAAATGTTTCTGCCCCAGGTTGTCAAAAGCGCCCGTGTCATGAAACAGGCGGTCGCCCATCTGCTTCCCTTCATCGAAGCGGAAGGTGGCGAGGGGACGACAGCGGCAAAGAAGGGAAAAATCCTGCTTGCGACCGTCAAGGGCGATGTCCACGACATCGGCAAAAACATCGTCGGCGTCGTCTTGCAATGCAACAATTTCGAGGTGCTGGACCTTGGCGTCATGGTTCCCTATGCGGAAATTCTAGAGGCGGCGAAAAAGGAAAAAGTCGACATTGTGGGCTTAAGTGGCCTGATTACGCCGTCCTTGGAAGAAATGACGATCAACGCCAAGGAGATGGAGCGGCAGGGCTTCGACGTGCCGTTGCTGATTGGTGGTGCCACGACGTCAAAAGTCCATACGGCGGTAAAGATCGCGCCGGGCTATTCTGCCGCGCCAACGGTTCATGTGCTGGACGCATCGCGCGCCGTCGGCGTGGTCAGCCGCCTAATGAGCACGACCCGGCGGGATGATTTTGTGGCCGAAATCGGAGAGGAATACGACGCCCTGCGCGCCCGTCACCAGGCGAAAGGGGAACGCGGCACAGGTTTGCGCCTCGACGAGGCCCGCAAGGCAAAATTTCAGGTCAACTGGCCCAAGACAACGCCACCGCGTCCCGCTTTTCTAGGGTTAAAAACCCTGGATGCCTATCCGCTGGCCGAATTGGTTTCGCACATCGACTGGACGCCGTTTTTCCGCACCTGGGAACTTGCCGGCACCTATCCCGCCATTCTCAAGGATGAAAAAGTGGGCGCGGCGGCGCGGGATTTGTTCAAGGATGCGACGGCAATGCTGGACCGCATTGTTGCCGAAAACTGGCTGACCGCAAAAGGCGTCTTTGGGTTCTTTCCGGCAAACGCCGTTCAGGACGACGACGTTGAAGTTTATAAAGACGACGCGCGAAAGGACGTGCGCACGACTTTTCATTTCCTGCGTCAGCAGATGGCGAAATCGAAAGGACGGGCCAATTTCAGTCTGGCCGATTTTGTTGCACCAAAGGAAAGCGGTGTTGCCGATTACATCGGTGCTTTTGCGGTGACGGCGGGGATCGGCATTGAAGAAAAACTCAGCCAGTTTGCCGACGATCAGGACGATTTCAACGGCATCCTTTTGCGCGCTCTGGCCGACCGTCTGGCCGAAGCCTTTGCCGAACGCCTGCATGAACGTGTGCGCAAGGAATTTTGGGGCTACGCACCGGATGAAGATCTGGACAATGGGGCGCTGATTGATGAGGCCTATCAGGGCATTCGCCCGGCGCCGGGCTATCCGGTCTGCCCGGATCACAGCGAAAAAGAAGCCCTGTTCGACCTGCTGGAGGCCACGCCACGTGCGGGCATCCAACTGACGGACGGTTATGCCATGCTGCCG
>CAYTAE010000087.1:0-6712 GCA_964435655.1 uncultured Rhodospirillaceae bacterium | reverse complement strand
AGAGGGCGCGGCGCTTCTCAGGAACTTTACCCATGGGGTTGCGGGTTGCGCCGGAGATTGGACGATGCACGCGTTTCGCGCGCGCGCCATTGCGGCGTTTCGCGATCAGGTGGGGGAGGGGCGTGTTATTCTGGGCCTTTCCGGCGGCGTTGATTCATCCGTTGTGGCGCTTTTGCTACATGAAGCCATTGGCAAGCAATTGACGTGCGTTTTTGTCGATACGGGTCTTATGCGTGCGGGGGAAGCGGAAGAAGTCGTTTCGCTCTTTCCCCGCCATTACAACCTTTCGCTTGTCCACCGTCAGGCGGCCGATCTTTTCCTAACGAAGTTGCAGGGCGTAACGGACCCGGAACAAAAGCGAAAAATCATCGGAGCTACCTTCATCGACGTTTTTGAAGAGGAAGCGAAGAAGATCGGCGGTGCGGATTTTCTGGCACAGGGCACGCTTTATCCGGACGTGATTGAATCGGTTTCTTTCACCGGTGGGCCAAGTGTCACGATCAAGTCTCACCACAATGTCGGCGGCCTGCCGGACCGCATGCGAATGCAGCTTGTTGAACCTTTGCGCGAATTGTTCAAGGACGAAGTAAGAGCGCTGGGATACGAGATCGGTCTTCCGGAAGATTTTGTCCGCCGGCATCCGTTTCCGGGGCCGGGCCTTGCCATTCGCATTCCCGGCGAAATCACGGCCGACAAGTTGGAAATTTTACGTCAGGCGGACAAAATCTATCTGGAAGAAATCCACAACGCGCATCTTTACGATGCAATCTGGCAGGCGTTTGCCGTGTTGTTGCCGGTGCGCACGGTCGGTGTAATGGGGGACGAACGGTCTTACGAATTTGTTTGTGCCTTGCGCGCCGTCACATCCACCGATGGCATGACGGCCGATTATTTCCCCTTTGACCATGCCCTTCTTGGGCGCATCGCCAATCGCATCATCAATGAAGTCCGTGGCATCAACCGGGTCGTCTATGACGTGACGTCAAAACCCCCCGGCACGATCGAGTGGGAATAGGGGGTAGTCGTCCTACCACGCCCAGAATTTCCACCAGGGCGCGGTTTTCACCACGGATTTTTCCATCCATTCCAAATCCAGTTCGCCTTCGGCTTTTTTGGCTTCGGGGCGGCTGAAAAAGACATGGACGTGCATGCGCCGCGTGCCTTCGACGGCGATGGCTTGGGCGATACCCTTGTAGCGAATTCCGCCGCGTTGGGAGCTGTCCGCCTCTTTTTTCCAATAGGTAAAGACGATGGGGTTGCCAAAGCTTAAAAGTTGGCCATCCGGCATGGTTGCCGTGTAAGCGGTTGGTTCGGCATAAAAATTCACGGTGCCGCGCCATTCCGCCAAGGCAGAATGCGACATGAGGAGAAAAGCAACAAGTGAGATGGCAGCAAGCGATTTCATACCAAATCCTAGCCTTCAGGCTAGCGCATTTGCCCCCTGAAAACCAGCGTCCGGCTCATCTGCTGGCACGCTCGCGTGCCACAGTCTTGTGGCGTTATTTGTTACTGGCGAGAGCGAAAGCGGCTGGTGTTTGAGCGCAGCCGTCGTGCTTTCTTGCGTTCCCTGGGGGTCATTTCACGCCAGAGCCGCTCACGCATGTCCTTGCCTTTCGTCGACGTGGACGCCATATGATACCAAAGATAGGCCTTTGGCAGGTTGCGTTGGACGCCGTGGCCCTGTTCGTACATGCGCCCGACATTGACATGAGCATCGGTGCTGCCGTTTTCAGCGGCACGGAGGAACCATTTCATGGCGGCCTTTGAATCGCGGCGGACCCCACGGCCCGTGGCGTAAAGCACGCCCATCTTGTTTTGCGCCCGCGCATGGTCGTCTTCTGCAAGCGGCAGCCACTCGCGATAGGCGGATTGGTAATCCCCCTGCTGGTAGGCGTCGTTTCCTTCGCTATAACCGGCTGTCGCGGGCGGGCTGAGCAGCAGGACGCCGATAAGTGCCACAAATCCTATTTTATACATGCGTTTCCTTTTCTGGCCGTGGGCCAGAAACTAACGTGTTTTGCCTTGGGAGGGCAACCGTCAGCCGGCGATCTATTGCGACGCGCAATACTCGCGAATGGCTCGCATGAAAAGCGGCCCTGCCGGGTTCGCCCATTCCTCGGGGTGTGCCTTGATCCATTTCAGGAAATGTACCTCAAGCTGAGCCGCATACATCGGCTCAATGCAGCGGTACCAAGCCGAATCTTCGCCGGTTTGCTGTGCAAAGGCAATCAGAAGGTCCGAGGCACCGGCGACATAGACGATGCGGTCCAATTCCGTGGAATAGCGATAGGCATCTCCGGAAAGAAGTCCCTCGCCGATCGTATCCCCGACGTCGGCTTTGGCCGAGGGCAGGGCCAACCAGGGGAGGAGCAAAAGAAGAGCGAACAAGTGTCGGTGACGACCGGCTGTTTTAAATGGAAGGTGCATTGGTTTTCACCTTTCTTTTTCGGGAGTGAGCTTATAGCCGCAAGGCCGGCAGCACGCTTCCCGAGGAGGGCCGCCGTGTTCGCAACAGGTCACGTGCCAGCTGCTTTGCTTCCGACGTCTGAAGGGGGCTCATTTTGCTTTTCAGGCGACGAAGGGCGATGGCATTCTTGGTGAGATTTTGGCCCAGATAATACCATTTGAAGGCGAGCACGTAATCCTGTGCGACGCCGATGCCTTCCTCATAGGCCTGTCCCAAATTCCCATAGGCGCTGATGGCACCATCTTCTGCCGCCTTTTGGAACCAAATTGTTGCCGCTTTGTGGTCTTGTTCCGTTCCCTTGCCATCCCGGTAAAGCATGCCAAGACGATTTTGGGCAAAGCCATCCCCTTTGTCGGCCAGGGCCTGAAATTCCTGGAACGCCGTTTGAAAATTGCCTTGTGCGTAGGCGTTGTTGGCCGTGGCAAGGTCGGCATGGGCGATGCCGGGGACGAATAGGGAAAAAATTGCGAATATGAAAAAGAAGATACGCATGGCTACGTCCTCCGCTTGCTCCGCTTGGGTGCGGAAGGCATTTTAGGAAGGCCGTGGAAGAAGAGGCAGACACAAGCGCTCACGTTTTCTTGAACGTGGGCGTTCATGGCTGGTGTCATGGCGCCTCGCTTGTGGATTTATTTCCCGGAATGTGGAGTTTCAGGCCTGTTTTTTTGCGGATTTCCACATTTCGAAGGATTATTTCAAGGGCGCGAGTCTCTTCCGTTGCAAGGGCCTGACCCCGGGCGAGTTGCGCCTGCGATGCTTCAAAAATTTCTCGCTCGGGTGGTGCCAATTCGCCCTGCACCGCTGCAATTTTTTCAAGAAGAGGGTGGCGGGTTTCGTTTTCAACCATCGTGTGACCGGATGCCCTTAGGACGCGTCGCCCGTGGCACCGATACCCCCATGGGCGGCGGACCACTGGCCAGGGTTTTCAAGAAAGGTGCGAACCTCGCGAAGAATTTCTGGGGAAAAGGCTTTTTGACGGCTGGCGGTTTCCAGAACGTCCCACCAATTGGCAAGGGCATGCAGTTGCACCCCGGCTGCCTTGAGTTCGGCCATGCCTTCGGGAAAGATGCCGTAATGGAAAACAACAAAAGTGTGGGCGTCTTTTGCACCGGCCTCACGCAGAGCTTCGCAAAATTTGAGTTTGCTTTTCCCGTCGGTGGCAAGGTCTTCGACCAGTAAGACGCGCGCGCCAGCTTCGAAGCTGCCTTCGATTTGTGCCATTCGTCCGAATCCCTTTGGCTTTTTCCGAACGTAGAGCATGGGAAGGTCCATTAGATCGGACAGCCAGGCGGCGTATGGAATTCCAGCCGTCTCACCGCCGGCGATGACGTCAAACGCGTCTTCGCCCGCTGTCTTGGCGAGACTTTCCGCTGCCAGACGCAAAATCTCGCGCCGTTCCTGTGGATAGGAAATAAGTTTTCGGCAATCGACGTAAACCGGACTTGCCCATCCAGAGGTGAGTTGAAAGGGTTCTTCGGGCCGAAAATTGACGGCACCGATGCGCAGAAGAATTTCCGCTGCAATTTTTCCAGTCTCCGGATTTTCAGAAGTTGATTTCAAGTTTCAATATCCCCATCAAGGTGGCTTTCGTTGTCACTTAACTTTCTACAGGCACAAATTTTGGAAGCGTAATTTCCTCGGTCACGTCATCAAAAATAACGCGCATTTTTTGGCCTATGGCGATGCTTTCGACATTTTCCGTCACGACGTTGCTAAGGATCCTAGGCCCTTCCCTTAATTCAATGAGTGCGATGGCATAGGGCGTGTCTTTTTTGAAGGCGGGTCCGGCGGGTCGCCGCGCAATCGTGTAGCTATAGATCACGCCTTCGCCGCTTACCTCTGTCCATTCCAGCCGGTCGGAAAAACAAGATGTGCAGTTCCCCCGGGGAAGGAAAATATGAGTCTGGCAATCCTGACAGCGCTGGATGGCGAGGCGGTGTTCCTTTGCCGCTTCCCAGAAGGGGCGGGTCGTCGGGTCGATGACGGGCAAGGGTTTTTCGTACATGGGGGCCTCAATGATTGGACAGAATGCAAGTTGCGCCGCTTGATAATACGCCGCCGGTGCCGTGGGCGAGTGCCGTTTTCACGCCTTGGACCTGACGTTCGCCGGCTTCGCCACGCAATTGGCGGACGGCTTCGATCAAAAGAAAAATGCCATACATGCCGGGATGAGCGTAGGAAAGACCACCGCCATTCGTATTCATGGGAAACGTGCCGCCGGGGCCTGTGCGCCCCTTGGCAACAAAATCGCCACCCTCACCGCGTCCGCAAAAGCCCAGCGCTTCCAGGGTAAGCAGAACGGTGATTGTGAACGAATCATAGATTTCGGCAACGTCGATCTGGTTTGGGCCGATGCCGGCCATTTCGAAGGCGCGCTGTCCGCTTTCCGCCGCCGCCGTATGAAAGGCCAAATCCGGCATGGCGGCAATCGACATATGGGTTTGCGATTCGCCATGGCCACGGACGTAAACCGGCTGTGTCTTCAGGTCGCGCGCGCGCGCTTCCGTGGTGAGAACGATGGCACCGCCGCCGTCGGTTATTAAGCAGCAATCAAGCAGATGAAGCGGGTCCGTGATCAGCATGCTGGAAAGAACATCGTCGACGGTCAGGGGGTCGCGCATCGTAGCGGCTGGGTTTTTGATTGCCCATTGGCGGGTGGCGACGGCAATTTCGGCCAGATGTTCGCTTGTCGTGCCGAATTCGTACATGTGCCGCTGGGCGGCCATTGCATAGGCGCCGACCGGATTGGGGAGGCCGTAGGGAGTATCGAATTGTAGCGAAAATGCTGGTGACCGGCCGCTTAGACTGCGACTGCGTTGGCTTTTCTGGGTGCTGCCATAGGTGATGAGGGCCGTCTCAATGGCGCCGCTTTCAATGGCCATCGCCGCGTGGCTGACATGGGCTTCGAAAGCGGACCCACCAAGATTGGTGCCGTCGCTGAATTTTGGCCGGATGCCAAGATATTCACTAAGGGCGAGGGTGGCGAACTGACCGGGGCCGGGAATGCCCCAGAGGCCTGCGGTCGCAAGGCCATCTACGTCGGAAAGCTTTAGCCCCGCTTCATCCAACGCAGCTTTCGCCGTCCGTGCCTGAATTTCCAGATCGTTGGCACCGCCAGGAATGACACCTTTTTCCAAAGGCGCATCTGCGACGCCGACAATAACGACTTGCCGTTTTCCCATTTCAAACCCTTTTTTAGGCGGCTTCAAGCCGCCGTCGCGCCGTGCCGGCGATGACCGTGCGTTCTTCGACCATACAGGAAATATCGCAAATAGCCGTCACGCCGTCTTCACCGATTTCAATGGCGGCGACCGTTCCGCGCACAATCACTTCATCGCCGGGATAGACGGGACCAAGAAAAGCGATGTCAAGTTCGCCGCCAAACGCCCAGCCCTTCCAGTTCCAGGCCGTCATTGCCTGAGAAAGAAAAGAGAGGCTAAGCAGGCCATGGGCAATCGTTCGCCCAAAAAGAGTTTTCTTGGCGAAGGCCGGGTCGATGTGCAGCGGGTTTCGATCCCCGGACGCTTCGGCATAGCGATTGATTTGTTCTTGAGTTACCCGATGACGGGTTTCTGAAATGACGTCCCCGATCTGAATGCCTGCGTGATCGGCATTGCGATTTTTGCTCATGCTTCCTTTCCCCAGATGCGCGTGATGACGCCGGTCGTGACCAATGCGCCATCCTGATTGTGGGTCACGATTTTCATGACCACATAGTTGCGCCCTTTTTTGACGTAGGTTTCAAGAACATGCGCCTGGGTTGTCAGAATATCGCCAATATAGGCCGGTTGGTGAAAGGTGAAGTGCTGTTTCGTGTGAATGCCACCCGGCGGGTTGCGACGGTGGGAAAGCGCTTCCAGCATGTAGACAGCGGCAAGGGTGGGTGGCACCGGTCTGTGGCCGCCTTTTTCCCGATAAATTTTGGCGGTATCCCCGGTCGCGTCGAGATAGGCTTCCACCCGTGCTTCCGTGACCTGGAAGCTTGCCGGTGGATCCGGAAAAACCTGCCCAGCTTTAAGTTCCCTAAAGGACGTATATGCAGCCATTTGTTTCGGATCAGCCCTTGTCTGTGCGCCGATGCTAGGCGAGGTGGGTGGGGAAGGCCATGAAAAAAGGCCCCGCTGTTTCCAGCGGGGCCATCAAGGTTCGTCGGCGATCCGACGAGGGGGTTAAATCTTCTTCATTTCCTCCAGAAACTTGTCGACTTCACCACCCAGGGTTTCGGATTGCTGGGATAGCTCGCTT
>CAYTAE010000086.1:4916-6716 GCA_964435655.1 uncultured Rhodospirillaceae bacterium | reverse complement strand
GTATCATCCAGCTCTATATCACCCTGCAGAGAGATGTCGGCGGTGCCGCCCTCTACCTTCTGAGCGACCTTTCCTCCGGCGTGACCGGCGAGGTCCATCACGTTGACGGCGGCTACAACATCGTTGGGATGAAGGCGGAAGACGCGCCGGACATCGCGACCGTCTAGGACAGACTATGGCCGGAAACAGCTTTGGAACCCTCTTTCGCTTTACGACCTGGGGCGAAAGCCATGGACCGGCCATTGGCGGCATCGTCGATGGCGTGCCCCCCGGGATCCCTTTAAATGAAGCCGACATACAAATCTGGCTCGACCAGCGCCGGCCGGGAAGTTCGCGCTTTACAACCCAGCGCCGCGAAGCAGATCTGGTGAAGATTCTTTCCGGAACCTTCGAGGGAAAGACAACGGGCACACCGATCAGCCTGATGATCGAAAACACCGACACCCGCTCAAAGGATTACGACGCCATCAAGGACGTGTTTCGTCCGGGGCATGCCGACTACACCTATTTCAAAAAATACGGCCTCCGCGATTACCGGGGCGGCGGACGTGCCTCGGCGCGGGAAACGGCGGTCCGGGTTGCCGCCGGTGCCATTGCCCGCAAAATCCTGGGGACTTCGATTTCCATCCGTGGTGCCCTCGTACAGATCGGCCCCCACAAAATCGACCCGGCCCGCTGGGACTGGGATGCTGTCGCGGACAATGCTTTTTTCTGCCCCGACCCCGTCATGGCAAAAGAATGGGAAAGCTACCTCGACACCATCCGCAAAGCCGGCAATTCCGTCGGCGCCGTGATCCATGTCGAAGCGCTGGGCGCACCCGCCGGACTTGGGGAACCGGCGTACGACAAGCTGGACGCGGATTTGGCCAAGGCGCTGATGAGCATCAACGCCGCCAAGGGCGTAGAAATTGGTGCCGGGTTTCACGCGGCAACGCTTTTGGGCGATGAAAATGCCGACGAAATGCGCATGAAAAAAGGCGAAGTCACCTTCCTGTCAAACCAGGCCGGGGGCATTCTGGGTGGCCTCTCGACGGGTCAGCCAATCGTGGCGCGCTTTGCCGTCAAACCGACAAGCTCCATCGCCATTTCCAGAAAATCCGTGGACCGTTTTGGCAAGGACATCGATGTGGTGACGAAGGGCCGGCACGATCCCTGCGTCGGCATTCGCGCCGTTCCGATCGGCGAAGCGATGATGGCCAATGTGCTGGCCGATCACTTGCTCCGTCACAAGGCACAATGCGGCTAGGCGTTTTCGCTTAACCGGAAAACCGCGCCACAATCAAAAATTCCTTGTTGCCTTCGGGGCCAAGAAGCGGGCTTTCCATCCGGCCCGTCACCGTCCATCCGGGAAGCGCGCCAAGCCATGATGAAATCCGCTCGCAGACTTCCTCATGCAAGGCCGGATCACGCACCACTCCTTTCTTGCCGACCTTCCCCTTGCCGACCTCGAATTGCGGCTTGATCAGGGCAACCAGCACCGCGCCTGGCGCCGCCAGTTGCAAGGGCTTGGGAAGCAGCGTTTCAAGGCCGATAAAACTGGCATCGCAGACGATCAAATCGACCGCCTCGGCAATGTCCGCCTTGCTCAGGAAACGCGCGTTCATCCGCTCCAGAACAACGACCCTGGGGTCGTTTCGTAAATCCCAGTCAAGCTGGCCGTGGCCAACGTCCACCGCATAGATCCGACGCGCAGCCCCATGGCGCAGCACGTCCGTAAAACCGCCATGAGACGCACCGATATCCAGGGCCGTCTTGCCCGCCGGGTCAATCTTGAACTGCGCCAGCGCCGCCGCCCATTTC
>CAYTAE010000086.1:0-4906 GCA_964435655.1 uncultured Rhodospirillaceae bacterium | reverse complement strand
GAATGTCGATGGGCGTTTCCGGGGCCAGCGGCATGCCCGGCTTGTCGAGGCGACGTTCCCCACTGTAGACGCGGCCAGCCAGGATGAACGCCTGCGCACGGCTACGATTCTCAGCGAGACCGGAAGCAACCAGCAATTGATCGAGGCGAAGCTTCGCCGCCTTCTTCGTCATGGGATCAGGCGAGAGCGGAAACGGCGTTGTGGCCAAGGGCAGAAAGCGCAGTGTCCACAATGTGCCGGGCGTCAAGACCGGCAAGCTCATATTGTTTGACCGGCGCTTCGTGATCGAGGAAGGCATCGGGCAACACCATCGGACGTATCTTCAGGCCCGCGTCCAAAAGACCCGCGCGCGCAAGCGAATGCAGGACCTGGGTGCTAAAGCCGCCAATCGAACCTTCCTCGATTGTAATTAGAACCTCGTGCTCCAGCGCCAACCGGCGCACAAGATCTTCATCAAGAGGCTTCGCAAAACGCGCGTCCGCCACCGTCGTGGACAAACCCTTCGCGGTCAACTCGTCGGCAGCCAGCAGTGCTTCTTGCAGGCGTCCGCCAAAGGAAAGGATTGCGACCTTCGTTCCCTCGCGAAGCACGCGCCCCCGGCCAATTTCAAGCGGCACGCCGCAGGTCGGCATGGCAACGCCTGCCCCCTCGCCGCGCGGAAAACGAAAGGCGGAAGGCCCGTCGTCGATGGCCGCCGCCGTCGCCACCATATGGACCAGTTCCGACTCATCCCCCGCCGCCATCACGACAAAATTTGGCAGGCAACTTAAATAGGCAATGTCAAAGGACCCGGCATGGGTTGCGCCATCGGCACCGACAAGGCCGGCGCGATCAATGGCAAAACGAACCGGCAGTTTCTGGATCGCCACATCGTGCACCACCTGGTCATAGGCGCGCTGAAGAAAGGTAGAATAGATCGCGGCAAACGGTTTGTACCCTTCCGTCGCCATGCCGGCGCAAAACGTCACGGCATGCTGTTCTGCAATGCCGACATCGAAAAAGCGCTCCGGAAAATTTTTCTCAAAAAGGTCAAGGCCGGTCCCGGACGGCATGGCGCCGGTCACAGCGACGATCTTGCTGTCCTTCTCCGCCTCGCTCACCAGGGCCTTGGCAAAGGTTTTTGTATAATTCGGCGCCTTCGGCTTGGATTTTTTCTGGGCGCCGGTGACAACGTCGAATTTGCTGACCCCATGATATTTATCGGCCGAAGCTTCCGCCGGCGCATAACCATGCCCCTTCTTGGTCACAACGTGAATAAGCACCGGGCCTGGCTCGGCATCGTCACGGACGTTTTTGAGCACCGGCAGCAGATGCTCAAGATTGTGCCCGTCGATTGGCCCAACGTAATAGAAACCAAGCTCTTCAAAGAGGGTGCCGCCGGTAACAAGGCCGCGCGCAAACTCTTCGGCGCGTCGTGCCGTAATCTCGATCGGTCGGGGGAATTTCTTGGCCACCATGCTAGCCAGATGACGAATGGAACGATAGGGCTTCGAAGAAATCAGCTTCGAAAGATAAGCGCTCATCGCGCCGACCGGTGGCGCAATCGACATGTCGTTGTCGTTTAAGATGACAATTAGACGCGCGTCCATCGAACCGGCGTTGTTCATCGCCTCGTAAGCCATGCCGGCGCTCATGGCGCCATCGCCGATGACAGCAATTGCATTGCCCTTGCGCCCATCAAGGTCGCGGGCAACCGCCATGCCAAGCGCCGACGAAATGGACGTCGAACTATGGGCCGTGCCGAAAGGGTCGTATTCGCTTTCGGAACGTTTCGTAAATCCGGAAAGACCACCTCCCTGACGCAGGGTCCGAATCCGGTCACGGCGGCCGGTGAGAATTTTGTGGGGATAGCATTGATGGCCAACGTCCCACACCAACCGGTCGTCCGGCGTGTTGAAGACATGATGGATGGCGACGGTCAGTTCGACCACGCCAAGCCCGGCCCCCAAATGGCCACCGGTGGTGGAAACCGCATCAATCGTTTCAAGACGCAATTCATCCGCCAACTGACGAAGCTGTTTCTCCTCCAGCCTGCGAACATCCGCCGGATAAAGAATGGTGTCGAGAAGCGGCGTCCGGCCGCCCGGATTCGATTCAGTTTTCTCCGACAATTTTTCTACTTTCTCCGGCATTTTTTCGATGTCTCGTTCCAAAGGCCCGCAGTCAATGCTGTCGCATGACCACAAAATGGGCGGCCCGTGCCAATAGTTCCGCTTTTTCACCAAAAAGATCAAGATGCGCAATGGCTTGATCTGCTAAAATTTTCGCCTGCTCGCGGGCGCGCTCGACGCCAAGAATGGAAACAAAGGTCGCTTTTCCAGCGTCTTGGTCCTTCTGAACGGCCTTTCCCGTCATGGCCGCATCGCCCTCAATGTCCAGCAGGTCGTCCTGAATTTGAAAGGCCAGCCCAAGATCATGGGCATAGGCGTGCAGGGCGTGCCGCTCAACGTCCCGCGCTTCGCCCAAAACCGCCCCCGATTCGCAGGAAAAAGCGATCAAGGCCCCCGTCTTCATCTGTTGCAGCCGGGTAATCGTGCCGATGTCCATCGCCATGGCCTCGGCTTGCAGGTCCATCATCTGACCGCCAACCATGCCGGGCGCACCGGCCGCTGTCGCCAGCAAATGGATCAGATCGCAACGCACACGCGCCCTTGGATGCGTCTCCAACTCGGCAAGAACCTCGAAAGCCAAGGCCTGCAAGGCATCGCCGGCCAGGATCGCCGTCGCTTCGTCATAATGGACGTGAACCGTCGGTTTCCCACGGCGAAGCGCATCATCGTCCATCGCCGGCAGATCGTCGTGGACAAGCGAATAGCAGTGGACAAGCTCAACCGCCGCCGCCACACGAAGCGCGCGCGCGCGCGGCACGTCAAAAAGTTCGGCACTGGTCACCGTCAGAAAAGGGCGAAAGCGTTTGCCGCCATTTAACACGGCATAACGCATCGCGTCGTAAACGCGTTTTTCCGGTCCGTCACTGGTCGGCAGCAGGCGTTCAAGCAGCGCCACCACCGAAGCTGCCATTTCCGCCATAACCGCGTCCAGGGAACGCGTATCGGGATTATTCAATGTCTGTGTCTTTCAAGCCAGTGGGGCCATCGGGGCCAAGCTGTATTTGGCTCACCTTCGCCTGGGCTTCCCGCAGCTTGGCTTCGCAATGCCGCTTCAGCGCGGCGCCGCGCTCATAAGAACCAATCGCTTCATCCAGCTTCCCCTTGCCTGATTCCAGCCTTTCGACAATTTCCTCAAGGGCCGCCAACGCTTGTTCGAAGCTCATCGCCGGAATATCTGCGGACATTTCCTGTTTTTTCGCCTGCTTTGCCATCTGTTTTGCCGTGGAGTCCATCCGTTTATAAGGGAATCTCAAGGTAGTCCAGGCGGTTCCCCAAAGGCAAGGCAGGCCACCAGCGCCAATTTAATTGCAAAAAAGCATTTAAAACTGCACAGAAAACCGCTACCATTCGCCGCTCGCCGGGTTCCCCTCATCCATACCCGAAATCACCCTCCCTTGAGTCAGGAAATTGGACGTGTCTGTGGCTTTCTTTTTTTCCCTCCCTATCGGCCCGGCCCCGTTGCGAGCGGCACATGCAAACCGCAAACCGCAGGGCAAAATCAAAACAAATTTTCTGGCCGCGCTGCAAAGTGCGGGCCTGCTTCTTTTCCTCGGCTTGACCAGCCCTCTCGCCTCGGCCCAGGAAAGACCGCCTGCCCCCGTCGCCGTCGACAAGGTGCGCACCGAACAAATGGCGCAGACCATGCCGGTTATTGGCCGCCTTGTCGCCCTGCGTGCCGGCGACGTCGCAACCCGGATCGATGGCCGCGTCGACCGCTTTCGCGTCGAGGTCGGGGATCGTGTCAAAAAAGGCGATTTGCTGGCCCACCTCGATAGCGACCGGTTGCAGCGTGAACATGAACGCCGCGTGGCATCCATCGCCGAAAGCCGGGCCGCGCTGGAAAGCGAGAAGGCCTCTCTTGCCATCGACAGCCAAGAGCTGCGCCGGCTCGAAGCCTTGCGTGAATCGGCCATTTTTCCAAAAGCGCGTTACGAGGACAAACAAAAAGAGGTGTTGCGCGCGCAAACCCGGGTCAGCCGCGCCGAGGCAATTTTGGAAAACACAACCGCCCTATTCCGGCTTGCCGAGCTTGACCTTGCCGACGCAAAAATTCTTGCCCCCTATGACGGGGTTGTCACCGTTCGCCATACAGAAGTCGGCGCCTATGTAAAAAAAGGCGACGCCGTTGTCGCAATGGTGAACGATAAAAATCTGGAGATCGAAGCAGACGTCCCCGCCCAACGTCTGCGCGGCATCAAACCGGGCATCGTCGTAAAAATCGATATCGGCGAACAAAAAAGTTACTTTGCAGCCGTCCGCGCCATCGTACCGGAAGAGAACCCGCGGACACGCACGCGCCGGGTCCGCTTCGTTCCGAAATTCGATGCAAAAGCGGGGAACCTGGCCACCAATCAAAGCGCCACCATCCAGCTTCCCATTGGGGCGGCACGCCAGGTGGTCACCGTCCACAAGGATGCCATCACCAAACGCGGCGGCGCATCGCTTGTCTTTGTGGCAGCCGATGGGGCGGTCCAAATCCGTCCCGTTGCCCTTGGGGAAGCCATCGGCGCGCGCTTTCAGGTCTTAAGCGGACTAAAACCCGGTGAGCTTGTCGTGACACGCGGCAATGAACGACTCTTCCCGGGCCAGAAAGTCAGCTACCAAGAGAAGCCTTAAGGATGGATTTGATCCGTCTTTCCCTGGACCGGCCGACCGCTGTAATCGCGGCGGTGTTGATGGTGCTGCTGTTCGGCTTTGTCGCCTTGCAGCTTATTCCCATCCAGCTAATCCCGGACCTTCGCAAACCGATCATTACCATCACCACGCAATGGCCGGGCGCCGCGCCTGCCGAAGTT
>CAYTAE010000085.1:0-6725 GCA_964435655.1 uncultured Rhodospirillaceae bacterium | reverse complement strand
TGGTTGTCCGCCCGGCCTATCGCTCTTTGCCATGGCGGCCTCTATTGGCGAAGCTCGGCCCCGGTTGCTTTCTTCACGGAAGCAACAATTTTGTCAGCGATGGCGGTGATCTCTTCATCCGTCAACGTCTTGTCCCGGGGTTGCAGGCGAACGGAAATGGCAAGCGACTTGCTTCCCTGCGCGACGCCTTTTCCTTGATAAATGTCAAAGACCGTTGCCTCGGCAATCCATTCCGGCGCCGCCTTTTTCACGGCGCGTAGCACCGTGCCTGCGGCAACGCTTTCCTTGACGACGAAGGCGAAGTCGCGCTCGACCGCTTGAAAGGGCGAGGCGTTCAGGGCTGCCCGGCGCGAAGTGGCAGCAGCTTTTGGCGTGGGCACGCGGTCCAGAAAAATTTCAAAGCCGACGATGGGGCCTTGGACGTCCAGTTGTTCAAGAATGGCCGGGTGAATTTCGCCAAAAGTGGCGAGACTATTTTTGGGGCCAAGGCGCAACGTGCCTGCCCGACCTGGGTGGTACCAGGAGGGCGCTTCGCAGAGCGTTTCAAGGCTTCCAACTGTTACCCCGGCAGCGGCAAGCGCGGTCAGCGCGTCGGCCTTGGCGTCGAAGGCATCAATGTTGCGTGGGGTCTGACCCCAATGGCGTGGGCCTGTCTGGCCGGCCCGAAGGCCGGACGCCATCAAAGACTGGTCGGCGGCTTCCAGCCCGGCATATTGGGCGCCGATTTCGAACAAGGCGAGATCGGCCATGCCGCGGTCGGCGTTGCGGCCCGCCGCCAGGATCAGATTGGGAAGGATCGATGGCCGCAGACGGTCCAGCTCGGCGCTGATCGGATTTTCAAGGGCCAGAGCGTCCTTGCCGCCAAAGGCCTCCGCTTCGCTCCGGGCAAGAAACGACCAGGTAACGGCTTCGACCATGCCGCGCGCGGCAAGGCTGCGGCGGACGAGTTGCACGCGTCGCCGGGCCGGTGCGCCCGCGCCTGTGCGTGGAAGGGCGGGATCGACTGCCAGGGGGATCGCCGGAATCGCGTCATAGCCATGGATGCGCAACACTTCTTCGACGAGGTCCGCTTCGCAATGCACGTCGTTTCGCCAGCTGGGCACGCGAATTTGAAATCCATCGCCCTTTTTCTGACTTTCAAAACCAAGGCATTTGAGGATGTTTAAGGCTTGCGGTTCCGGCACATCGACGCCGCCAAGGGAAGCCACGCGGCAGGGGCGAAAGGGAACGGTAATGTTGCGGGAAGCTTCTACGCCGGCAGTGACACATTCGCTGGCCTGGCCGCCACAAATTTCTAAGATCAGCCGCGTTGCCATTTCCAGGCATGGGGCAACCATGGCGGAATCGACACCGCGTTCAAAGCGGTGTCGGGAATCGGTATCGACGTTGAGCCGGCGGCCCGTCATGGCGGTGCGTACCGGGTCGAAGATGGCCGATTCAAGAAAGACGTTCGTCGTATCATCGGTACAGCCGGACGCGACGCCGCCAACGATGCCGGCCAGGCTTAAAACCTCTTTTTCATCGGCGACGACGCAAATTTCAGGATCAAGTTTGTAATCGCCATCGTCAAGGGCGCGCAGGCTTTCCCCCGTCTGTGCGAGGCGGATGGTGAGGTTGCCTTGCACGGCATCGGCATCAAACACATGCATGGGGCGTCCAAGCCCGACGGTCATTAAATTCGTCACATCAACCAGGGCCGAGACGGGGCGCAGGCCAATGGCAATCAGGCGGCGGGCTAACCAGTCCGGGCTGGGACCGTTTTTGACGCCTTTGATGTAACGTCCGGTGAAATGCGGACAAGCGTCCCGGGCATCCTTTGAAAAAGCAAAGGCCACGCCGATGGGGCTTTTGAATTCGCCAGCAACGGGATTTTCCTGCCAGGGCTTCAAGCGGCCAATCCCGGCGGCGGCCAGATCGCGGGCAATGCCGCGCACGCCCAAACAATCGCCCCGGTTCGGCGTCAGTCCCAAATGGATTACCGGATCGTCGAGGCCAAGAGCTGCGGCGGCAGGGCCACCGATTTTGCTGTCCTCCGGCAATTCAAGAATACCACCATGGTCTTCGCCAAGGTCGAGTTCCGCCGTTGAACACAGCATGCCTTCGCTGGTCACGCCACGGATCTTGCCTTTGCGCAGACGCTCGCCGCTGGCTGGAAGGACGGCGCCTGGCAGGGCCAGCACGCCCTTCATTCCGGCGCGTGCGTTCGGCGCGCCGCAAACGATGGTGTGTTCCTTGTCGCCCGTTGTGACCTGACAGATTTGCAAACGGTCGGCATCGGGATGTTTCGACGCGCTTAGAATTTCAACGACGAGAAAGTCGCCAAGGGTGCGCGCCGGGTCGATGACGTCTTCTGTTTCAAGGCCAAGCGCCGTCAGCTTGTCGGTGATGGTGACAAGATCGGCGTCCGTTTCGAGATATTCCTTGAGCCAGCCCAGGGTGAATTTCATCGGCTTGCCTCTGCGCCCATGTTTGACACGTCCATGTTTGGCACGTCCATGGGCAGGAAGCCGTAATGGTGAAGCCAGCGGAGGTCGGCATCAAAAAAGGTCCGCAAATCGGGAATGCCATATTTCAGCATGGCAACCCGTTCAACGCCGAGGCCGAAAGCAAAGCCTTGATATTCGCTCGAATCGATGCCGCAGTTTTCCAGAACTTTCGGATGCACCATGCCGCAGCCCAGAATTTCAAGCCAGTCGACACCGGCGCCGACACGGATGTCGCCCTTGCGGCGTTCGCACCCGATATCCACTTCGGCCGAAGGTTCGGTGAAGGGAAAGAAGCTTGGCCGAAAGCGTAACGGCACGTCGTCAAGTTCGAAGAACGTGCGGCAGAATTCAATGAGGCAGCCTTTCAAATGGCCCATATGTGTCTTGCGGTCGATGGCCAGGCCTTCAATCTGGTGAAACATCGGCGTATGGGTGATGTCGGAATCGCGTCGGTAAGTGTGTCCGGGCGCGATAATGCGGATCGGCGGCGTCGTTGTCTGCATCGTGCGGATCTGGACCGGGGAGGTGTGCGTGCGCAGCAATTTGCGCTCGCCATCCGCACCGGGTGGAAAATAGAAGGTGTCGTGCATTTGCCGCGCCGGGTGTTCGGGCGGAATGTTAAGGGCGGCAAAATTATGAAAGTCATCTTCGACGTCGGGTCCCTCGGCCACGTCGAAACCCATGGCGCCGAAAATCTGAAGCAATTCGTCCATGGTCTGGCTGATGGGATGGAGGCGGCCATTGGCCTCTGGCCGGGCGGGCAGCGTCATGTCGAGCCGCTCTTCAAGCAGACGGGCGTTTAAGGCCAGGTTCTTGAAAAAGCGGGTGCGTTCGGCAATGGCCTGGGCAATTTCTTCTTTAAGGGCGTTGAGTGCGGCGCCTTGGGCGCGGCGTTCATCTGGGTCGAGGCCGCCCAACGTCTTCATGCCGGCGGTAATTTTGCCTTTCTTGCCAAGGGCGGTGACCCGCAGACGCTCCAGGCTGTCGAGGTCTTTGACGCCCTCGATGCCATCCAGCAATTCTATGCGCAGGGATTTAAAATCCGTCATCCGTTTTCCTTGGTCTAAGGAAAAAGAAAGGGGCTTACGGTTGCAAGCCCCTTTCTTAAAATTTCATTGCCAATTCAGGCCCGGGGTCACGGGGTGGTGCCGAGGGCTTTCTGCGCACGCCCAACCACTTCCTTGAAGGCGGACGGATCGTGGATGGCAAGATCGGACAGCACCTTGCGGTCCATTTCGATGCCCGCTTTTTTAAGTCCGTTTATAAACTGTGAATAGCTAAGTCCATGTTCGCGTGCGCCGGCGTTGATCCGCTGGATCCAGAGGGCACGGAAACTGCGTTTCCGGTTCCGCCTGTCGCGATAGGCATATTGCAGGCCTTTTTCGACCCGCTCAATGGCGATACGGAAACTCGACTTGCCCCGGCCGCGATAGCCGGAGGCCCGATCAAGAACTTTTTTGTGACGGGCGTGGGTGGTAACGCCTCTTTTTTCGTGTGCCATTGTCCGTCCTTATCTGCTGTAGGGCATGAAATTTTTGACAATGGCGGCATCTGGGCTCGACAAATAGGTCGTGCGACGTGCCTGGCGTTTCATTTTTGTGGAGCGTTTGCGCATGCCGTGACGTTTGCCCGACGGGTTCATAATGACCTTGCCTTTGGCGGTCATCCGGAAGCGGCGCTTGACGCTGCTTTTCGTCTTTAGCTTGGGCATTTCCCTATCCTTCAATCCAGGTGTCCAGAGCGGCCAGGCATGCCCTTACGCCTCTACCGCTCGAAAGCAGCGAGGGTTATAGCGAACGCACCCTGAAATGGCAAGCAGTCGGGGTAAAAAAAGGCAGCTAGGCGCGGCGCTTGGCCCTATTTCGGGGTTAGCACCATGGTCATCAGGCGCCCTTCCATTCGTGGAAACTGCTCGACCTTGCTGAGGGCTTCGACGTCGTCGCGGACGCGCATGAGAACCTTCATGCCCAAATCCTGATGGGCCATTTCCCGGCCCCGGAAACGCAGCGTCACCTTGACCTTGTTGCCCTCGCCCAGGAAAATCGTCGCCCGGCGCAGCTTCACGTCGTAATCGTGAGCCTCAATGCCGGGGCGTAGCTTGATTTCTTTGACCTCGATGACTTTCTGCTTTTTCTTCGCTTCGGCGCGTTTTTTGCTCTCCTGATATTTGAGCTTGCCGTAATCGAGGATTTTGCAGACGGGCGGATCGGCATTCGGTGAAATCTCGACAAGGTCGAGGCCGGCGGTTTCCGCCGCGCTGAGGCCGTCTTCTAAAGAGACAACGCCAATCTGTTCTGCGTCCGCGCCGATCAAGCGTATCGTCGGCGTATTGATTTGTTCGTTGATCCGCGGTCCCCTGCGGGACGGCGGCGTTTGCGAATAGAGCCTAGCTATGAAGGGTCTCCAACCATTGTTTCAATACAAGTGTTTCAGTAAAAGTTTCAATACGTTAACGGCAAATTCTGGCCGCGCGCAGCTTCGCCTCACATGTCCGGGGCGGCGGCTTCGGCGCCAAGTCTAGCGACTGCTTCTTCAAGGGCAAGGCTTTCTTGCGCTTTGCTGCCCAGGCGGCGGACGGAAACCGTGCGATTTTCGGCCTCACGGCCACCGACGGCAAGCAGGAAAGGCACCTTCGCAAGGCTATGTTCGCGCACCTTGTAATTAATCTTTTCGTTGCGAACGTCCAATTCGGCGCGCAGGCCGGCCTTTTTCAGCACGCCCAGGACGTCGCGGGCGTATGCGTCGCTTTCATTGGTGATGGTTGCGACAATCGCCTGGGTGGGTGCCAGCCAAACGGGCAGGCGGCCGGCATAATGTTCGATCAGCACGCCGATGAAACGCTCAATGGAGCCAAGAATTGCCCGGTGCAGCATGACCGGGCGGTGTTTGCCTCCGTCTTCGCCGATATAGCTGGCGTCCAGACGTTCCGGCAGCACGAAATCGACCTGCAAGGTGCCGCATTGCCATTCGCGGCCGATGGCGTCGCGCAACACGAATTCAAGCTTTGGCCCATAAAAGGCGCCCTCGCCCGGGTTCAGGCTGACGTCCAGGCCAGTTGCCTCGGTCGCCGTGCGCAAGGCACTCTCTGCTTCGTCCCATATTTCATCTTCGCCGGCGCGAATTTCCGGCCGATCGGCAAATTTGACGATCACGTCATCAAACCCAAAATCCTTGTAGACGCTTAAAAGAAGGTCGCAGAAGGCTTTGGTTTCTTCGGTGATCTGGTCGGGTGTGCAAAAGATATGCGCGTCGTCCTGGGTAAAGGCGCGCACGCGCATCAGCCCGTGCAGCGCGCCGGAAGGCTCGTTGCGATGGCAGCAGCCAAATTCCGCCATGCGCAGGGGCAAATCGCGATAGCTTTTCAGGCCTTGGCGGAAAATCTGGACATGGCCGGGGCAATTCATCGGTTTTAGCGCCAGGGTGCGCTCTTCCGATTGCGCCGTGAACATGTGTTCGCGGAATTTTTCCCAATGGCCGGATTGTTCCCAAAGAATGCGATCGACCAGTTCCGGGGTTTGCACTTCGACATAGCCGGCCTGTTCCAGGCGGCGGCGAATATAGGCTTCCAGTGCCCGATACAGGGTCCAGCCGGCGGGGTGCCAGAAGATCGACCCCACCGCTTCTTCCTGAATGTGGAAGAGGTCCATTTCCCGACCAAGGCGGCGATGGTCGCGCTTTGCCGCTTCTTCCAGCCGAAAGAGATGTTCTTTTAATTCCTTTTCATTGGCCCAGGCGGTGCCATAGATGCGCTGAAGCATCGCGTTTTTGGAATCGCCCCGCCAATAGGCACCGGCAAGCTTCGTTAGCTTGAGCCCCTTGCCCAGTTTTCCGGTCGCGGGCAGATGCGGACCTCGGCAAAGGTCGATGAAATCGCCCTGGCGGTAGAGCGTAATGTCTTCGCCCGAGGGAATGGCCTCGATGATTTCGGCCTTGTAATGCTCGCCCATGTCTTTGAAGAACGCGATGGCCTTGTCGCGATTCCAGACTTCGCGCGTGATGGCATCGTTGCGCGCGACAATGGCGTGCATCTGTTTTTGGATCTTTTCCAGGTCTTCTGGCGTAAAGGGGGTCGCGCGCGCAAAATCGTAATAGAAACCGTTTTCGATGGCCGGGCCGATCGTGACTTGCGTTTCCGGATACAGCTCTTTTACCGCTTCGGCCAGGACATGGGCGGCGTCGTGGCGGAGAATTTCGCGGCCCTCTTCCGTTTCGCGCGTAACGATGGCGATGTCACAATCC
>CAYTAE010000084.1:0-6729 GCA_964435655.1 uncultured Rhodospirillaceae bacterium | reverse complement strand
TTGCAATGCGGCTTGGTACGCTCAAACTTTTCTTTCGCCATCGTCTAGGTTTCCTTGGACCGTCTAGGCCGTTTTTGCCTGAATTTCATCTGAAATTGCCTGTGGAACTTGCTCGTAATGCGCAAAATGCATCGTGAACTGCGCACGACCTTGCGTCATCGAGCGCAACGAATTCACATAGCCAAACATGTTTGCGAGCGGAACCGTTGCCAACACCACCCGTGCGTTGCCCCGGGCATCCATGCCGCTAACCTGTCCGCGACGCCCGTTCAAATCCCCGATCACGTCACCCATATATTCTTCAGGCGTCACGACTTCGACCTGCATGACCGGCTCCAGTAATCTTGGCGCGGCACTCCTCATGCCCTCGCGAAAGGCCGCACGGGAAGCAATCTCGAAAGCAAGTACGCTTGAATCAACATCATGGGAAGCGCCGTCCACCAATGTCGCCTTGAAATCAATGAACGGGTACCCCGCCACGACACCGGATTGCATGGCCGTTTCCAGACCTTTTTTTACGCCGGGAACATATTCTCTTGGAACGGAACCGCGAACGATGGCGTTCTCAAAAACGAAGCCATCACCTGGCTCAAGAGGCTCAAAATGAATTTTGACACGGGCAAACTGGCCAGAACCACCGGTCTGCTTCTTATGGGTATAATCCGTATCAACCGCCTTCGTAAGGGTTTCCCGATACGCCACCTGTGGCGCGCCAACATTTGCGTCCACATTGAATTCACGCCGCATGCGATCAACAAGCACCTCGAGATGAAGCTCGCCCATCCCCTTGATGATCGTCTGGCCGCTTTCCTCGTCTGAGGCGACCCGAAAGGACGGGTCCTCGGCCGCGAGGCGGACAAGAGCCGTCCCCATCTTCTCTTGATCAGCTTTTGTCTTTGGTTCGACCGCCACCTCGATAACCGGATCCGGGAACTCCATCCGTTCCAGAACAATCGGGTCCTCAGAAACGCACAGCGTATCACCCGTTGTCGTATCCTTAAGGCCAACAAGCGCAACAATGTCCCCTGCCCTTGCTTCCTGCACGTCTTCCCGGGTGTTTGCATGCATCTCAAGCATGCGGCCAATACGTTCTTTCTTTCCCTTCACGCTATTGAGGACATGGGTACCGTTCGTAAGAACGCCCGAATAGACGCGAATATAGGTGAGACTACCGACGAAAGGATCGGTCATGATCTTAAAAGCAAGAGCAGAAAAGGGTTCGCCGTCCGAATTGTGACGCTCAATTTCCTCATCGCTGTCCAGCTTGTTGCCTTTAATGGCAGCGACTTCCGTCGGCGCGGGCAGAAAATCAATCACCGCATCAAGAAGGTTCTGCACCCCTTTGTTTTTAAAGGCAGACCCGTTAAACACCGGCACGAAATCAAGATTAATGGTCCCCTTACGGATGCACTTTTTCAGCGTCTCGATACTGGGCTCTGTTCCCTCAAGATAAGCCTCAAGGGCGGCATCGTCCTGCTCAAGCGCCGTCTCAACCAGCTTTGCGCGATATTCTTCCGCCTGGGCCAGGAGATTTTCCGGAATTTCCTCTTCCACAAACTCGGCGCCAAGGGTTTCGTCTTTCCAGCGCAGCGATTTCATCGTCAGAAGGTCGATCAGGCCGAGATATTCCGCCTCTGCCCCAAGAGGAAGCTGCGCCACCAGCGGTACGTCACCAAGCCGATCAGAGATCATGTCAACACAGCGGAAAAAATCAGCGCCGGTACGATCCATCTTGTTGATGAAGCAAATCCTAGGAACCTGATATTTACTAGCCTGCCGCCAGACGGTTTCAGACTGCGGCTCGACACCGGCGACACTATCAAAAACGGCGACGGCCCCATCGAGAACGCGCAAGCTTCTTTCAACTTCGATCGTAAAATCAACATGGCCTGGTGTATCAATAATGTTGATGCGGTGATCTTTCCAGAAGCAGGTTGTTGCCGCAGAGGTGATCGTAATGCCACGCTCCTGCTCCTGCTCCATCCAGTCCATGACGGCCGTTCCCTCATGGACTTCACCGATCTTATAAGACCGCCCAGTGTAATAGAGAACGCGTTCGGTCGTTGTCGTCTTACCGGCGTCAATATGGGCCATGATGCCAATATTGCGATAACGTTCGAGGGGAGTTGTGCGCGCCATTTCAAGATATCCTTTTGAACATTACCAACGGTAATGCGCAAAGGCCTTGTTTGCCTCAGCCATACGGTGCACGTCTTCTCGCTTCTTGATCGCCGTTCCGCGATTTTCAGACGCGTCCAGGATCTCCCTTGAAAGTCGTTCGACCATCGTCGTCTCATTGCGCTTGCGGCTGGCATCGATCAGCCAACGGATTGCCAGGGCCTGGCGGCGCTCTGCCCGCACCTCGACCGGCACCTGATAGGTGGCACCGCCGACTCGCCGGGAACGCACTTCAAGCGACGGTTTCACATTGTTTAGCGCATCGTGAAACGTCTGAAGGGAATCCTTGCCACCACGCTCGGAAATTTGGTCAAAGGCCCCATAAACAATTGCTTCTGCAATGGACTTCTTGCCCGCACGCATAAGCGAATTGATGAATTTCATCACCACCTGATCGCCATATTTTGCGTCTGGTAAAATCTCACGGTGTTCTGCGGCGTGACGTCGTGACATGGGGCGCTCTTACTCTTACGATTGCGGGTCTGTTTCGGGCCTATTTCGGACGCTTGGCACCGTATTTCGAACGGCGCTGACGACGATCCGAGATGCCCTGGGTATCAAGGGTGCCGCGGATAACGTGGTAGCGAACACCAGGCAAATCCTTCACGCGTCCACCACGCAATAGAACGACGGAATGTTCCTGAAGGTTATGGCCCTCGCCAGGAATGTAGGTGGTAACCTCGAAGCCGTTTGTAAGCCGCACACGAGCCACCTTCCGAAGCGCGGAGTTCGGCTTCTTTGGCGTTGTCGTATAGACGCGCGTGCAAACACCGCGTTTTTGCGGGCACGCCTGTAGCGCCGGCACTTTGTTGCGGACAATTGCCGCCTCGCGCGGCTTGCGGACCAACTGGTTAACCGTAGGCATCCGTCAAAATTCCTCATTCTTTCGCCGCCTTAGGCGCACAAGAAAACGCGAGGACAAGCGCAACAACGCGAGGCGCTTCGTCCTCTCCGGGTTCTTTTCGCCGACCCGATCGGCCTGAGATAGTTATAACCTAAACACACACGCGACTGCGTCTAAGGCGGAAACCCTACCACCAGCCGCAAAAGAGCGCGCAGTCTATGAGCGGGAGCCCCTTGACGTCAAGGGGAATTCCGTGGTTTTCCGCCCTTTTCCACAGATTACGACGCCCCCCTCTGGAAAGGGTCCGGCCCCGATTAATCTGGGCCCGGAAAACGCCGTTCTAGCCCTCCGGCGAGGCCGATATTTCCTCGCTTTCCGCCACTTCCGCCACTTCCGCCATTTCTGTCACTTCCACGGCTTCCGTTGCCGCAGCCGCAGCCGCCGTCACTTCCAGATCTCGCTTGGAAGCAAGCTCCTTCAGGCGGTTGATGACGCTGCCCGTGCCCGCCGGGATCAGCCGTCCAACGATGACGTTCTCCTTAAGGCCCGACAGATTGTCAATCCGGCCCGAAACGGCCGCCTCTGTCAGCACACGGGTCGTCTCCTGGAAGGAAGCCGCTGAAATGAAGGAACTCGTCTGCAGGGATGCCTTCGTGATCCCCTGGAGAACCGGGCTTGCCTTTGCGGGCCTGCCCCCTTCTGCCTCAATGCGGGCGTTCTCGTCGGCAAATTCCACGCGATCGATCTGTTCGCCGATCAGCATTGTCGTATCCCCAGCGTCCTCGATTTCCACCTTCTGCAGCATCTGGCGAACGATCACTTCGATGTGTTTGTCATCGATCCGTACCCCCTGCAGCCGATAAACCTCCTGGATTTCGTCCACCAGATAGGCCGCCAATGCCTCCAAGCCCATAACCTTCAAAATATCATGGGGCACGGGATTGCCATCCATCAACGGATCGCCCTTGCGGATGTAATCCCCTTCCTGAACGGTAATGTGCTTGCCCTTCGGGATCAGATATTCCGATGGCTCACCGTCGCCATTCTCCGGAACGATGATGACCCGACGCTTCGACTTATAATCCTTCCCGAACTCAACGACGCCATCCATGCCAGCGATAATTGCGTATTCTTTCGGCTTGCGCGCTTCGAAGAGTTCGGCAACCCGTGGCAACCCACCAGTGATGTCGCGGGTTTTTGCAGATTCCCGAGGAATCCTGGCCAGCACGTCACCGGCATGCACTTTCGACCCAGGCGCGACGTTCAAAATGGCATCGACCGACATGAAGTAACGAGCCTCCTTGCCATTTGCTAAGGTAACAACGTTGTCTTTCTTGTCGCGAAGCGTGATCCGCGGCTTCAAATCCGAGCCACGCGGCTGCTGCTTCCATTCCGTCACTACCGTGCTGGCAATGCCGGTTGCATCGTCGAGCACTTCACGCATCGAAATACCTTCAACGAGGTCGACGTAAGTTACGGTCCCTTCCTTTTCCGTGATAATCGGAATTGTATAAGGGTCCCACTCCGCAAGCTTGTCACCCTTCTTGGCTTTGGCCCCATCCTTTACAAAAATTTTGGCGCCATATGGTACACGCGAACTTCCCAGCTCAGCACCTGCCGCATCAAGGAAAAGAAATTCCGTGTTTCGCCCCATGACAACCGGAAGGCCAGAACTATCGATAACAACGTTCTTGTTCTTGATTTTGACAGTTGCGTCATAAACCATCTCGATAGACGATTTTTCCGCACCACGTTGCGCAGCGCCACCAATATGGAAGGTCCGCATCGTCAACTGCGTTCCCGGCTCGCCAATCGACTGCGCCGCAATAACGCCAACCGCCTCGCCGATATTAACAGTGGTCCCCCGCGCAAGGTCACGCCCATAACATTTCACGCAAACCCCGCCATGGAATTTACATGTCAAAACGGAACGAATTTTGATGGATTCGACGCCGGCGCGATCAATCACCTCGATCGCGGCTTCATCGATCATTTCACTGGCCCCATGAACGACTTTGCCGCTCACCGGATCAACCACGTCCTCTGCAGAAACCCTGCCCAAAATCCGGTCGGCAAGCGGCACAATCGTATTCCCGCCTTCGACGACCGCACGCATGGTCAGCCCATCCGTCGAACCGCAGTCTTGATCAACGATGATGCAATCCTGGGCAACATCAACCAAACGCCGCGTCAGATAACCCGAATTCGCCGTTTTCAAGGCCGTATCCGCAAGCCCCTTCCGCGCACCATGGGTGGAGTTGAAATATTCAAGAACCGTCAACCCCTCCTTAAAGTTCGAGATGATCGGCGTTTCAATGATTTCCCCAGATGGCTTCGCCATCAGACCACGCATGCCAGCAAGCTGCTTCATCTGCGCCGCAGAACCACGCGCACCGGAATCGGCCATCATGTAGACAGAATTCACCGACTCGCTGTTCGCGCTGGAAGCAATCCCCTGCATCATTGCATCCGCAACCATATCCGTGCAGCGGGACCAGACATCAATCACCTTGTTGTACTTCTCACCCTGGGTAATAAGGCCATCAAGGTATTGTTGTTCGTGTTCCTTTACCTTTTCATTGGCGTCTTGAACAAACCGCTCTTTTGATTCTGGGATCACAAGATCGTCTTTTCCGAAGGAAATTCCTGCCTTGCACGCATGCCCAAAACCCAATTGCATAAGGCGATCGGTAAAGACAACCAGGTTTTTCTGCCCACTATGCCGGTAGACCATGTCGATGACATGGCTGATTTCGCGCTTCGTCAACAAACGGTTGATCAGCTCGAATTTCACTTCCGGGTGGCGAGGAAGAATTTCCGCAAGCAGCATGCGGCCCGCCGTCGTATCAACGATCGTCGTAATCGGATCGCCATTGCTGTCTACGGTTTTGTAGCGCGCCTTAATGCGGCTGTGCAGCGTGACCGCTTTCGCGTCCAGGGCCTGTTGGATTTCTGCCACATTTGCAAAGGTCATACCTTCACCCGGCTGACCTTTGGCTTCCATCGTCAGATAGTAAAGCCCCAGGACGATGTCCTGGGATGGCACGATGATCGGCTTGCCGTTCGCAGGGCTGAGGATGTTGTTCGTCGACATCATCAAAACGCGCGCTTCGATCTGCGCTTCCAGGGAAAGCGGCACATGTACAGCCATCTGGTCGCCATCGAAATCGGCGTTGAAGGCCGTACAGACGAGCGGGTGAAGCTGGATCGCCTTTCCCTCGATAAGGACCGGCTCAAATGCTTGTACGCCAAGACGATGCAACGTCGGCGCACGGTTCAAAAGCACCGGATGTTCGCGGATGACCTCTTCCAGAATATCCCATACTTCAGGACGTTCCTTTTCTACCATTCGCTTGGCGGCCTTGATGGTCGTCGCCATGCCATAAAGTTCAAGTTTGGAATAAATAAACGGCTTGAACAGTTCGAGCGCCATTTTCTTCGGCAACCCACATTGATGCAGCAACAGTTCCGGCCCGACGACGATGACGGAACGCCCGGAATAATCGACACGCTTGCCCAACAGGTTCTGACGAAAACGCCCCTGCTTGCCTTTCAGCATATCCGAGAGCGATTTCAATGGTCGTTTGCTGGCTCCGGCAAGCGGACGGCTGCGCCGGCCGTTGTCGAAAAGCGCGTCCACGGCCTCTTGCAACATCCGCTTTTCATTGCGCGCAATAATGTCCGGCGCACGCAATTCAATTAACCGT
>CAYTAE010000083.1:0-6831 GCA_964435655.1 uncultured Rhodospirillaceae bacterium | reverse complement strand
GTCCGTTGTATGGGCCGTGTAGCGGCGCTCGGAAACAAGCCAGACCTCCCATTCCGCAATGGCCGCCGCCAATTCGGAATCCGCCGGAAAGGAAATGCGCTTTCCCATGCCACCTAAAGGATGGACTGACCCGTCTTCTGCCAATCGGCAAGAAAGGCAGCGAGGCCCTTGTCGGTCAGAGGATGCTGGAACAATTGCCGCAGCACTTTTGGCGGCACGGTCACAACATGGGCCCCCATTTTTGCCGCCTCAACCACATGCATGGGATGGCGGATCGAGGCCACCAGCACCTCGGTCGTGAAATGTTCATATTGTTCGTAAATCTGGCAGATGTCGTCAATCAGCCCCATGCCGTCCTCGCCAATGTCGTCGAGACGACCGACGAAGGGGGACACAAAACTGGCCCCCGCCTTGGCCGCCAGGATCGCCTGGGCCGCCGAAAAGCAAAGCGTCACATTCACCATCGTGCCGTCGTTGCGAAGTTCCCGGCAGGCGCGAAGCCCATCCGGTGTCAGCGGCACTTTGACGGTAATGTTCTTTGCAAGCTTGGCCAGCTTGCGACCTTCCTTGACCATCGTTTCGTGATCCGTCGCCGTCACTTCGGCGCTGACCGGGCCATCAACGATGCCGCAGATTTCTTTGACGACTTCGAAAAAGTCCTGACCGGTCTTGGCAGCAAGGGTAGGGTTCGTCGTCACCCCGTCGAGCAGACCGCTCGCGGCGAGATCGCGGATTTCCTGAAGGTCGGCGGTATCAACAAAAAATTTCATCTGAACTTCCTGGCAAAATTGCCGAAGGTGAACTTTGCAAAGGTAGAATGGAACGGCAGGTCCATGAACGGACCCTGAAGAGAGTGTAGTCCATGCCACCAGCCCGTGCCAATGTTCGAACCGACGAAACGGAAAATCGTCTTCCCGTGCTTTTACCATTGCGGCTTTCGCACCCGTACGACTATGCCGCCTCGCCGGACAGCGACATCCGCCCGGGCGATTATGTGCGCGTGCCCCTTGGCAGCCGCGAAGCCATTGGCGTCGTCTGGGACAAGGGCCCGAACATAGGCAAAGCCACATCGAAAACAGGCCGCGTGATCCGCCTGAAAGCCATCCGCGAAATTTTGCCCACCCCACCAATGCCGGCAGCCCTTCGCCGCTTCGTTGAATGGGTCGCCGCCTACACGATGACCCCACCGGGCCTGGTCCTGCGCATGACCATGCCCCTTCCCGAAGCGCTCCACCCAACGCCGGTGGCGATGGGCCTCCATTTGTGCCCGAACCGGGCGGACCCCTCTCAGGCGGAACCCCCGGCCCGGATGACGGCAAAACGCCAGAAAGTCATTGATTTTCTTACATGTTCCGGGAATGTCCCGTTAGCCAAGGCCGCCCTGGCCCAACAGGCCGGCGTCGGCGTTGGCGTTGTTCAGGGGCTGCTTGAAGCAGGCCTGCTTGAAAAAACACCCCTGCCCGCCGCCAGAATCGCGCAACCCGATGGCGACAGGCAAGGACCGAAACTTTCAAAGCCGCAAGATCTTGCCGCCGAAGAACTAACTCGGGCCGTCGCCGATGGTGGGTTTCAACCTTTCCTTCTTGACGGGGTAACTGGTTCCGGAAAAACAGAAGTCTATTTCGAAGCCATTGCCAAGGCCCTGGACGCAGGCCGCCAAGCGCTGGTCCTGCTGCCCGAAATTTCGTTAAGCGCCCAATGGCTGGCGCGTTTCGAAGCCCGCTTCCACGCGCGACCAGCCGTTTGGCATTCCGGTCTTGGCCAAGCGGCGCGACGGCAAAATTTTCGCGCCATTGCGTGTGGCGACGCGCGCGTCGTCGTCGGTGCGCGCTCGGCACTTTTTCTTCCCTTTCCCGAGCTTGGCCTTCTTGTCGTCGACGAAGAACACGACGCTTCCTACAAACAGGAAGACGGCGTCATCTATCAGGCGCGCGACATGGCCATCGTGCGGGCAAAACTGGAAAAATGTCCGATTGTGCTGGCCTCCGCCACGCCGTCCCTTGAAACCATGCGCAACGCCGAGACCGGCCGATATGTGCGCGTGCATCTGCCGGTTCGTCACGGCGGCGCCGATCTGCCCGGGGTGCAGTTGATCGACCTTCGCAAAGCCCCCCCGCCACGCGGCAAGTGGCTCTCCCCGATCTTGCGGGATGCGATTGTCGAGACTCTAGCCCGTGGCGAACAGGCGATGCTGTTTTTAAACCGCCGCGGCTATGCGCCGCTGACGCTGTGCCGAAAATGCGGCCACCGCTTCCAATGCCCGGCCTGCACGGCCTGGCTGGTGGCCCATCGCCAAAGCGCCCGGCTGATTTGCCATCACTGTGGCTATTGCGAACCCACGCCCGCCGCCTGCCCGGCCTGTGGGGGAGAGGCGACCCTGGTCCCATGCGGACCCGGTGTCGAACGGCTGGCGGAAGAGGCCACCGAGCTTTTCCCAGACGCGCATATCGCCATCATGACCAGCGACACGGCCGCCACCGCCGCTGCGGCAGCCAGCCTTGTCCAACGCATGCAGAGGGGCGAGATCGACCTTCTTATCGGCACCCAGATCATGGCCAAGGGGCATCACTTCGCCAACCTCACCCTTGTCGGCGCGGTAGATGCCGATCTTGGCCTGGCCGGGGGCGATTTGCGCGCGACGGAGCGCTGTTACCAGATGCTTCACCAGGTGTCCGGACGGGCAGGACGGGAAGCGCGCGCCGGCACCGCCTATCTTCAGACCCACCAGCCGGAAACCCCGGTCATGCAGGCCCTGGCCGCCGGCGCGCGGGACCCCTTTCTTACCATCGAGGCGCAGGCGCGCGAGGCGGCGGCTCTGCCGCCCTTTGGCAAGCTTGCCGCTCTCATCCTTTCCGGCACCGATGCCGGACGCGTCGAGCGCTATGCCCGGCAATTGCGCACATCAGCGCCGCAAGACAGCAGCCTTCATGTCTTTGGCCCCGCACCGGCCCCCCTTGCCACCCTGCGCGGCAAGCACCGTTTTCGCCTGCTGGTGAAGGCCGAGACGCAGGCACCCCTCCAAAAGATGCTCCATGGCTGGCTCGACCCTCTGACGCCACCGGCAGGCGTAAAATTGCAGATTGACATCGACCCATACAGCTTCCTTTAAAGAAGCCGGGAGCCGTCCAAAGAAGCCGAAAAATATCGACCGTCATGGGGGCGCAATACCGTTGCAACCCCAAGACCCCTATGCTAGATATCCGCTGAATTTTTCGGGAAGCTGCCTTCACCAAAGCGGGCGCAGCCATCCCCACGAAAGGGGCAACCCTCCACAACAAGGAGTGCCCTGTTTAACGGGTCTCCTTCGGGTCGATTTTGCTCCTCACTAGGCGTCTTTAAAGGATCTAAGCCCTTGCCATCGGAAGTCACCGGCGTCTCCGGTCTCGCCAATCGTTATGCCAACGCGCTCTTCGAGCTTGCCGATGAGCAAACCGCCCTGGATGAGGCGGCGGCCGATCTTGGCACACTGGAAGCCATGCTTGACGAAAGCGCCGATTTTAACCGCATGATCCGCTCACCCGTCCTCTCTCGCCAGGATCAGGCACAGGCCATTGGCGCGATCGCCAGCGGTGCCGGTTTCTCCACTCTGGTTACAAATTTGCTGGGCCTTCTTGCCAAAAAACGCCGTCTGTTTGCGGTGCCTGGCATCACCGGGGCCTATCGCCGGCTTCTTGCCGCCCGGCGCGGCGAAGTCACGGCCAACGTCACCTCGGCCCAGGCCCTGGACGACAATCAACTTGGCGCCATCCGGCGCGCCCTCAAACAAGCCACAGGCAGCGACGTTTTCATCCAGACTCGGGTGGATTCGAACCTTCTTGGCGGCCTTGTTGTGCAGGTCGGGTCCCGGATGGCAGATAATTCTCTACGCTCGCAATTGGAACGCTTGAAGATCGCCATGAAGGGAAGCGCGTAATGAAAATCGGGGCTGCGGAAATTTCCGCCATTCTCAAAAAGGAAATTGCAGATTTCGGGACCGAGACCACGGTCAGCGAAGTGGGGCAAGTTTTGTCCGTCGGCGATGGTATCGCCCGTGTTTACGGACTCGACAATGTGCAGGCCGGTGAAATGGTTGAATTTCCCGGCGGCATCCGTGGCATGGCGCTGAATCTCGAAGAAGACAATGTCGGCATTGTTATTTTCGGCGATGACCGGAACATCCGCGAGGGCGATACCGTCAAGCGCACCGGCCAGATCGTTGAAGTGCCGATCGGCAAAGGGCTGCTGGGACGCGTCGTCGATCCCTTGGGCAACCCCCTTGATGGCAAAGGTCCCATCGAATCGGACAACACCCAGCAAGTGGACGTCAAGGCGCCCGGCATCATCCCGCGCCGTTCCGTGCACGAGCCGATGCAAACGGGCCTAAAAGCCATTGATGCCTTGATCCCCGTTGGCCGTGGCCAGCGCGAATTGATCATCGGCGACCGTCAGACAGGGAAGACGGCCATTGCCATCGACACAATCCTCAATCAAAAATCGGTCAACGAGACGGATGACGAGTCAAAGAAACTCTATTGCATCTATGTCGCCATCGGTCAGAAACGCTCGACCGTGGCCCAGATTGCCAAAACGCTGACCGAAAGCGGCGCGATGGACTACACCGTCATCGTTGCTGCCACCGCGTCGGACCCGGCACCGCTTCAGTTCCTGGCTCCCTACACGGGCTGCACGATGGGCGAATATTTCCGCGACAACGGCATGCACGCATTGATCGTTTATGATGATCTGTCGAAGCAGGCCGTCGCCTACCGGCAAATGTCGCTGTTGCTTCGTCGTCCGCCAGGGCGCGAAGCCTATCCGGGCGACGTTTTTTATCTTCACTCTCGCCTTCTGGAACGCTCGGCGAAGATGAACGAGGACCAGGGCGGCGGTTCCTTAACCGCCCTTCCCATCATCGAAACCCAGGCCGGCGACGTGTCCGCCTATATCCCAACGAACGTGATTTCAATCACGGACGGGCAGATCTTTCTTGAAACAGACCTTTTCTACCGTGGCATTCGCCCGGCGGTGAATGTCGGCCTGTCGGTGAGCCGCGTTGGCTCGGCCGCTCAGATCAAGGCGATGAAGCAGGTCGCCGGTTCGATCAAGCTTGAGCTTGCCCAGTTCCGCGAAATGGAAGCCTTTGCGCAGTTCGGCTCAGATTTGGACGCCGCCACGCAACAGCTGCTCAATCGCGGCAAACGGCTGACGGAATTGTTGAAACAGGGCCAATATTCGCCACTTCCTGTTGAAGAGCAGGTGATTGTGATCTTCGCCGGCGTGAAGGGCTATCTCGACAAAATCGATGCGGGGGACGTCACGCGCTTTGAAGAACAGCTGCTCTCCGAAGTCCGCGCAAAGGGCGCCACAATTCTGGAAAAAATCCGGGAGGAGAAAAAGCTCTCTGACGCGACAGAAGCCGAGCTGAAAGCCCTCCTTGATAGTTTCAGCAAGACCTTCGCCTAGCCGCCAGGGATCGGATCGCACCTTATGCCCAACCTCAAGGACCTTCGCACCCGGATCGGAACCGTCCAATCGACGCAGAAAATCACGTCTGCGATGAAGATGGTGGCGGCGTCCAAGCTGCGCCGCGCCCAAGAGCAGGCCGAAGCGGCCCGGCCCTATGCCAACCGGATGGAACGCATGGTCGGGTCCCTTGCCGACAGCCTGCGCGCGTTCGAGGCGGCACCGAAGCTTCTTATCGGCACCGGCGACGACACAACGCATCTTCTGATCGTTGCAACGTCGGACCGGGGCCTATGTGGCGGGTTTAATTCCACAATCGTCCGCGCCGCAAAAACGAAACTGCGTTCCCTTGCCGCCGACGGCAAGAAGGCAAAAATCATTTGCATCGGCCGCAAGGGACATCTGCAATTGCGCCGCGAATATGGCAGCATCATTCTTGATGCGATCCCCGGCCCCAGCAAAGGGAACGTTACCTTTAAAAACGCGGAAGACATTACCGACCGCATCCTCGCTCTTTTCGAAGAAGGCGCGTTCGATGTCTGCACGGTGATCTACAACAAATTTATCTCGGCCATCTCCCAAGAGGTGACAGAGCGTCAGCTTATTCCCTTTCCCGCTTCCGAAGAAGACGACGGCAAGGCGGATGGCCTAGACGCGATCTATGAATACGAGCCGGAAGAAGAATTGCTTCTTGCCGAGCTGTTGCCCGAAAATCTTGGGGTTCAGATCTATCGCGCCCTGCTTGAGAACGCAGCCAGCGAACAGGGCTCGAGAATGGCGGCCATGGACAACGCCACCCGCAACGCAGGCGATTTAATCGACCAGTTGAGGCTTAGCTACAACCGGACGCGCCAGGCGTATATCACGAAGGAATTGATTGAAATCGTATCCGGCGCCGAGGCGCTATAAGAGGCGGTTCCGACGAAGGGCCGAGAGGAAGAAAGAACATGGCAGGACAAACCGGTAAAATTACACAAGTGCTTGGTGCCGTCATTGACGTGCAGTTCGAAGGCGAATTGCCACAGATTTTGAATGCACTTCATTGCGACAACCACGGCAACCTTCTGGTTCTGGAAGTTGCCCAGCATTTGGGCGAATCAACCGTCCGCACGATTGCGATGGATTCGACGGAAGGTCTCGTTCGCGGCCAGGAAGTGACCGACACCGGCGAACCGATCAGCATGCCGGTGGGACCCGAAACCCTCGGTCGCATCATGAACGTCATCGGCGACCCCATCGATGAGCGTGGCCCGATCAGCGAAAAGAAGAAGCTGCCGATTCACCGTTCTGCCCCAAGCTTTCAGGATCAATCGACGGAAGCGGAAATCCTCGTCACCGGCATCAAGGTCGTCGACCTGCTGGCCCCCTACGCCAAGGGCGGCAAGATCG
>CAYTAE010000082.1:0-6863 GCA_964435655.1 uncultured Rhodospirillaceae bacterium | reverse complement strand
CTGTCCCTTGTCGGGTTGCTGCCGGCCATGATTGCCGGCGTCGATCCCCTTGCTGTCCGCGAAGGCGCGCGTCAGGTTCTGGACGCAACCCTTGGTGCCACAGACCCGGCCAAGGCCGAACCAGCAATCGGCGCCGCCCTTCACGTTGCCCTTGCCGAAACCCAGGCGGCCCATCAGGCCGTCTTCATGCCCTATTGCGACCGTCTGGCCCCTTTCGGGCTCTGGCACCGGCAATTGTGGGCGGAAAGCCTGGGCAAGGCAGGTCATGGCACGACCCCGGTCTGCGCGCGCGGCACCGTTGACCAGCACAGCCAGCTGCAACTCTATCTCGATGGCCCGCGAGACAAATTCTTCACGCTGCTGCTTGCAAAAAGCCGTGGCAAAGGGCCGCTTGTTCCCAAAGACCTTGCGGACGATCCGGCCCTTGATTGGCTGGCTGGCCGGAAAATGGGCGATCTGCTGGCCGCTTCGGGCGAAGCCACCGCCGAAACCCTGGCCAAACATGGCCGCCCGGTGCGTTGCTTTCATTTGCCCGCCATCGACGAAACCATCCTTGGCGCGCTGCTCATGCATTTCATGTTGGAAACAATACTCACTGCCGATCTGCTTGGCGTGGATGCCTTCACCCAACCCGCCGTCGAAGAAAGCAAAAGCCTGACGCGCGGCAGGTTAAAAAAAATCCCTGTCATGAAAAACACCGCGTCATGACGCTCCGCCAACTTCCGGAAACGACCGTCAACCGGATTGCCGCCGGCGAAGTGATCGAACGGCCTGCGTCCGTCGTCAAGGAACTTGTCGAAAATGCAATTGATGCCGGGGCCACGCGCATCGATGTCGTCATGACGAATGGCGGGCGCGATCGCATCGCCATCACCGATGACGGCATTGGCATGACAGCGGACGAGCTTTCCCTTGCCGTCGCACGCCATGCCACCTCGAAGCTGGACGACGATGACCTGCAGAATATTGTCACCCTTGGTTTTCGAGGCGAAGCGCTGCCATCCATCGGTGCCGTCGGACGCCTGACGATCACCACCCGGACACGTGGCGCATCTTCCGCCTCATCTCTTGCCATCGAAGGCGGCAAGAAAGGCGCCGTCATGCCAGCAGCCGGCACACCGGGAACGCGTGTCGAGCTGCACGATCTTTTTTTTGCAACACCGGCACGCCTGAAATTTCTAAAAACACCGCAGACGGAATTGCATCACGCCGTCGACGCCGTCCGCAGGCTGGCAATGGCCCACCCTGAAATCGCCTTCCGGTTTTCTGAAGGCACGCGCGACATCTTCCGGTTCGATTCCTGCGACGGCGAATTGTTTGACGCGCGCGCCGCCCGGCTTGGCAAAATTCTTGGGCGTGCCTTTGCAGAAAATGCGCTTCCCATTGACGCGGCCCGCGAAGGGTTCACCCTTACCGGCCAGATCGGCTTGCCGACCCTGAACCGGGCAAATGCGCGCATGCAATATTTTTTCGTCAATGGCCGGCCGGTGCGCGATCCTCTCTTCCTTGGCGCCGTGCGGGGAGCCTACCGTGACGTGCTGGCCCATGACCGACACCCCCTTCTTGCCCTTTTTCTTGAAATAGACCCCGAACTTGTCGACATCAACGTCCATCCGGCGAAGGCCGACGTGCGTTTTCGGGACGCCGGCGTCGTGCGCGGGCTTGTCGTTGGCGCATTGCGCCACGCGCTGCACGAGGCAGGCCATCGCGCTGCCTCAACCGTCGGCGATGCCGCCCTTGGTGCCTTCCGCCCGGAACCGGGAATGGAAACAGCCGGAACATTGAACGCGCCCGCACCGGCCTATCGCGCCCGGCTTGCGGGGACGGACGCACCGGGCGGACGGGTGGAGGAAGCCGGCTTCGCCCCACCAGACGCCCCGGATGCCAGCGCTGAAACCGCCTATCCCCTAGGCGCTGCCCGTGGCCAACTTCATGAAACCTACATCGTCGCCCAGACAAATGATGGCATCGTCATCGTCGATCAACATGCCGCCCATGAGCGGGTTGTGTTGGAGCGCATGCAGGAAGGGCTAAAGACCAAAGGCGTCGCGCGGCAGATTCTGCTGATTCCCGAAGTCGTCGAAATGACCGAGGCAAAAGCCGCGCGCGTGCTTCAACGCACCGAAGAATTGGCCGAGCTTGGGCTGATCGTCGAATCATTTGGACCCGGCGCCATCGTTATTCGCGAAATTCCGGCGGTTTTGGGCAAATCTGACCCACAAGCCCTGCTTCAGGACCTGGCAGACGATCTTGAGGAATTTGACGACAGTCTGAATTTACGCGAACGCCTGAACCATGTGGCTGCAACCATGGCCTGCCACGGCAGTGTCCGGGCCGGACGGCGGTTGACGGCGGACGAAATGAACGCATTGCTTCGCCAGATGGAAAAAACGCCCCATGGCGGCCAATGCAACCATGGCCGCCCGACCTATGTTGAACTGAAATTACAGGACATTGAACGCCTGTTCGGAAGGCGCTAAAAAACATCATGGAAACATCACAGCCAGACAAACATTTCCTCGAAGCCTTTCGCGATTTTCTCGCCTCGCGAACAAAGGTCGAGCTGATCTCCCTTGGGGCAATCGCCCTGCTGGTCGTTGATCTCTTTTTGATCGAACTACGCGCGACGACGCTTTTGCTGATCGCCGCCGCAACCCTGGCCTGGTGGCTGCCCTATTTACGGACCTATCTTCGGAAAGACGAACCGGGGACCAACGCGGAAATCACCCTGGAAAAATCCGATTTCGACGACACGGATCAATATGGCGCGTAAATTACGCCGCCGTTTCATGACATAAAAAAACAAGCCGCGTCGTTCCATAACGGCGTTCATCGAACAGCCGAAACCCCGATGGGGGCGTAAACGCTTCCTTGGCCGCCATTTCAACCAACACAATGGCGCCTTCCAGAAACCACCCCGCCTCGCGCAGAGCGATCAGCGCCGGTTCGCCAAGGCCCATGCCATAGGGCGGGTCAAGAAAGGCCACGCCCACCGCGTCCTGTGCATGGGCGGGCTTGGTCGCATCAAAACGTAAAATTGCAACATGGTCCGCCTCACCAAGGGCGGCGGCGTTTTCGCGCAGCAGGGCAAGCGCCTGGGCGTCCACGTCCAGAAAGGTGACGAAGGCCGCTCCCCGGGAAAGGGCTTCAAACCCCATGGCCCCGCTTCCGGCAAAGACATCAAGAACGCGCACGCCTTCCGGCAAGGCCAAGCCGTCAACGCCAACCCCATCCGGCACGCCATGGGCAAGCACGTTAAAGGCCGCCTCGCGGACACGTTCCAGGGTTGGCCGGATGCGCCGATCCTGGGGCGGCGTCAATCGCCGCCGCCGATGCTTGCCGGCGATGATGCGAAGCGTCATTTTTTGCGCGGCTCCTTTTGCATCACCCATTTTTCCATAATCCGCCGTGGCACTTCGCTTGCCCGCCCCTGGGACAATTGGCCAAGCTGAAACGGCCCATAGGCGACACGGATCAGACGGTTCACCCGCAGGCCAAGATGCTCCAACACCTTTCGGACTTCCCGGTTCTTCCCTTCAGAAATGTCAAAACCAAGCCAGACATTTGCGCCTTGCCGCTTTTCGATTTTTGCCGTGATCTTTCCATAGCGGACGCCATTTACCGTGACCCCCTTCGACAATCGGTCGAGGGCCGCCTGTTCAATGCGCCCAAAAGCACGCACCCGATACCGCCGCTGCAAACCGGTGGCGGGACGTTCAAGCTGGCGAGCAAGGCCGCCATCGTTTGTCAGCAACAGCAGGCCTTCGGAATTCAGATCCAGCCGACCGACCGAAATCACCCGGGGTAATTCCGGTGGCAGCTGCGCGAAAACGGTTGGCCGGCCCTCTGGGTCCTGATGCGTCGTTACCAGGCCCCGTGGCTTGTGATAAAGCCAGAGCCTGGCATGGGCCACCTTGGGAAGCCGTTTGCCATCCACCGTGATGGCCGTTTGGCCGTCAACATTGATGGCCGGGCTGGCGACGATATTTCCGTCAATGGCGACGCGCCCCGCCTCGATCCAGCGTTCGGCCTCACGCCGAGAACAAAGGCCGGCGCGCGCGATGCGTTTTGCAAGCCGCTCGCCGGAAACCACGGCGGCCGGTTTTGCTGTTTTGGCTTTGGTCACTTTTCTGCAGCGGCGGCAAGAAAGGCGGAAAGAATTTTTCCATCCCCCTCGCTGATCAAATATTCCGGGTGCCACTGGACCCCAAGGCAAAAACGCCGGGTCGGGTCTTCAATGCCTTCGATGACGCCGTCGCGTGCCGTCGCATTGACAGCCACATTTCCAGAAACCGCATCCACAGCCTGATGATGGGCGCTGTTCACGGCCAGACACCGCGCACCCACGATGCGGTGGAGCAACGTGCCTTCTACAATTGCCACATCATGACCCGGTTCGTCCCTTGGGTTTGGCTGTTCATGGGCAAGGGCATTTTTCACCGCGTCCGGAATGTGCTGAACCAGCGTTCCACCAAGAGCAACGTTCAAAAGCTGCTGCCCCCCGCAGATGCCCAACAGTGGCAAATCCTGCGCGTGAGCCTTTTGGGTCATGGCCAGTTCAAAGGCCGTCCGCCGATCCTTTGTCATCACCGTCTGGTGGCGTGTCGCTGCCCCGAAATAGGCCGGGTCGACATCAAAATTGCCGCCGGTCACGACCAGACCGTCGATCCGCTCCAGATAGCGGTCCGCCAACGCCGGCTCATGGGGCAGCAAGAAGGGAATGGCGCCCCGGTCGACAAGCACGCTGACGTAGTTTTCACGAAGCGCATACCAGGGAAGCTTCGAATAGCTTCCCGGCGCCTCCCAATCGAGGGTTATTCCGATAATCGGCGATCTCATGGGAAGGGAATGTAAAACGCCCATGGGGCCTGCGGCAACTCTTACCCGCCCGCCCACTTGACGGGTCCATGGCGGCTGTTCACTCTCGCCCGATGAGGACACGGAAATTTACATCCTTCGTGGAGGCACAAAAACAGGCGGACGCTGCGGGAAAACGGGGCGAAATCCCGGTTGGCGCCGTCCTTGTCGACTCCCGAACGAACACCGTACTGGCCGCCTTTGGCAACCGGACGGAGGAACTGTGTGACCCAACCGCCCATGCCGAAATGCTTTGCCTGCGCGAAGGCGCGCGCAAGCTTGGCAGCCCCAGACTTCCTTTCTGCGATCTTTACGTCACCCTGGAGCCCTGTCCCATGTGCGCCGCCGCAATTTCCTTTGCGCGCGTGCGCCGGTTGACGTTTGGTGCCTACGACCCCAAGGGCGGCGGCGTTGATCACGGGCCGCGTATTTTTTCCCAGCCCACCTGCCACCATCGCCCGGAAGTCACCGGCGGCGTCGATGAGGCCGCCTGCAAAGCCATGCTGGTCGCCTTTTTCGACGAACGCCGCAAAGACACGCTATAACGACAGCGGAAAAATGCGCTGGCGATGGAACGTCCGATGACGCCTGAGGAAACAAAACTTGTCCAGACGACCGTCGCCGCGCTGCAAAAAGAAGCAGACCGCGCCACGACCGTTTTTTACGAGCACCTGTTCACGCGCAACCCAGAATTGCAGCAGCTTTTCCTCGGCGATATCGAGGAACAGGGACAGAAGTTGATGGCGATGTTGCGGATGATTTCGAAAACCGCCGACAGCCTTTACGCCATCGCACCCGCCATCGAAAATTTAGGCATCCAGCACGTTCGCTTCCATGTGCAACCAGATGATTACACGGCATTTGGCGAAGCCCTTCTAGAAATGTTGGCACTGGAACTTGGACCGGATTTCACGCCTGAAGCACGCAGCGCCTGGAACCAGCTCTATGGAGAGATTTCAGGCCTGATGAAAGAGGCGGGCAAGGATGTCGTGCGGTAGCGCGCAAAACCAGGATGCGGTAGCGCGCAAAACCAGGACGTCCCTCAAAAGCGCCAATTCCCTCATACCATCGTTTGATTTTGCCACTTTTCGGCAAATTTCGCCCCCTCTCCTTACGCTTCCTTAACGCCCCTTCCCAACAATGGGGCAAACCGTAATGCAAAAGGAGTGAGAGGAAATGTCCCCGGAAGAAATCAAACTCGTGCAAAGCACGTTTCAGAAAGTCGTGCCGATCGCCGAAGATGCGGCGGCCATGTTCTATGCCCGTCTCTTTGAACTAAACCCCAAACTGAAAACCCTTTTCAAAGGCGACATGGTGGGGCAGGGGAAAAAATTGATGGCGATGCTTGCAACAACGGTGAACGGGCTGGACCAGCTCGACGAAATCGTGCCTGCCGTGCGCAACCTTGGTGTCCGGCATATTGACTATGGCGTCAGCGCACAAGACTACGACACGGTTGGCGAAGCGCTGCTCTGGACTCTCGGGCAGGGCCTGGGCGATGCTTTTACGCCGGAGGTCAAGGCCGCCTGGACAAAGGCTTATGTGCTGCTGGCCACGACGATGAAAGATGCGGCGCAAGCGGTAGAGGCAGCGTAGCGGCGGAAAACTATTTCCCGATCGCACGCCAGCCAATATCCCGACGGCAAAAACCATCCGGCCAGTTAATCCGATCTACCGCCGCATAAGCGCAGCGATGGGCGTCGATGATCGTCGCGCCGCGCGCGGTCACGCCAAGAACGCGCCCGCCATCGGCGACAATTCGCCCATCCTCCGTCGCACACGTACCGGCGTGATAGACGTCAACGTCCGGCAATGCTGCCGCCAAATCGATGCCATTGATTTCCGTTCCCTTTTCATAGGCCCCCGGATAGCCCTTCGCGGCCAGAACGACGCAAAGGGCGGCCTCCTTCCGCCAACGCAAGGTGATGTCGTTCAGGCGGCCCTCCTGGGTAGCGACAAGGGCCTCGAGAAGATCTGAATCCAGCCGGGCCATCAGGACTTGGCAT
>CAYTAE010000081.1:0-6976 GCA_964435655.1 uncultured Rhodospirillaceae bacterium | reverse complement strand
CCCAGCACCCCGTAAGCCAACACAACGGCCAAGGGCGACAGAAGCGCCAGATGACCGGGCCCCAGTTTCCAGGCCAGCAGGGCCGGTGCCAAATACAACGGCACCTGCATCAACGCATGGAGGACAAAGTCGGTCTTGTCCGACACCTCAATGGCACCTGTTTTCTTTGGCTTGAAATAGGTGGAGCCTTTCGGCGTGTTGCGAACCCAGCGGTAATAGATCCCCGCATAAGCAATCGCGACCAACCCGGTTGCACCAATGGCATAACGCCAGCCATCGTCGCCACCAAAAATCAGCGCCACAGTGGGCAGCACCACGGCGGCGGCGGCGGCACCAAAATTCCCCCAGCCGCCATAAATGCCTTCGGCAAGACCAACTTGGCGTGCCGGAAACCATTCGCTGATAACGCGGATACCGACGACAAACCCGGCACCTACGAACCCAAGAAGGAAACGCATCAGGGCCAGCATTTCAAAACTGTCGGCCATGGCGAACAACAGACAAAGCACGCCCGAGATCACCAGCAACGCCGTGTACACAATCCGCGGTCCCAGACTGTCGACCAACATGCCGATAAGAATGCGCGCCGGAATGGTCATCGCCACATTAAGAATCAAAAGCGCGCCAATTTCCTGATTGGTCAGATGCAGCGTCTCGCGAATGGAGGCCAGCAATGGCGCGTGGTTAAACCAGATGACGAACGTGATGAAAAACGCCACCCAGTTCAGATGAAGAATGCGCATCGGACCTTTGAACGAGAAGAAATGAAGTTTCGCAGGGGTGTCCATGTTTGTGAGAGGCCTCCAGCAAATCAGATAAATGGAAAAAACGAGCCTGTTGCCGGCTAAGGACTGCGAAAGCTGTGCCAAACCGGAACCGCCACCGCCTTTGGCGGTTTTTTCTTTAATTTTAAGAACTTGCTGAAACTGCTTATTTTTTAAACAGGTAGGTTATGAGATTAAATATTAGGCAATTTTGCGATGTCCTGCGCAGGAAATGGCCAAACCCGCTTCGTGCCCGCCGCTTCCAACACCTTAAAAATCCAAGGAAACCGGAAAAATACGCAAAATTCCGGGTTGGCAAGCTTCTTGCTCTCTTCTTGGCAATGGCCGCGGAAGAAACAAAAAAACACGCGCGAAGGCACGAAAAATAGGCCCGCAAAGCTTGCGCCCGAAAGCCGGAGAGAAGGAGAGAAGGCCCGTGAAAAAACGCTTGGTCGTTATTGGCAATGGCATGGCCGGGATGCGCACTGTCGAAGAACTGCTAGCGCTGGCGCCCGACCTTTACGACATCACCGTGTTCGGCGCGGAACCCTTCGGCAATTACAACCGGATCTTGTTGTCGCCCGTGTTGGCCGGAGAAAAAACCATCGATGAGATCATGCTCAACGATCTTAACTGGTACCACACCAACAACATCACTCTGAAGTCTGGCCGCAAAATTGTCGGCATCGACCGACGCGCGCGCAATGTGACGGACGAGGCGGGAGAGACAACCCCCTATGACCGCCTGCTGCTGGCGACTGGATCCGATCCGGTGATGCTGCCTCTGCCCGGCGTGGACCTTCCCGGGGTCGTTACCTTCCGTGACCTTCATGACGTCGACGCCATGATCCAGGCCGCCGATAAACACAAAAACGCCGTGGTGATCGGCGGCGGCCTGCTTGGCCTGGAAGCCGCAAATGGTCTCATGAAGCGGGGCATGTCCGTCACCTTGGTGCATCTCTGCGCCAGCCTGATGGACCGGCAATTAGACGACGCCGCAGGCGAAATGCTTCGCGCCTCCCTCAAGACAAGCGGTTTGACCTTTGCCATGGAGGCCGAAACCGAAGCCATCCTTGGCGACGACCATGTCCGCGCCGTACGCCTAAAGAACGGTCAGGAAATTGCCGCCGATCTGGTGGTGATGGCCGTCGGCATTCGACCCAATGTCACCCTTGCCCGGAAGGCGGGCCTCTATGTGGAACGCGGCATCTCCGTAGGCGACACCTTGCAGACCTATGACCCGGCCATCTACGCGGTTGGCGAATGCGTCCAGCACCGGGGCACCTGCTATGGCCTGGTCGCGCCTCTGTTCGAACAGGCCAAAGTCTGCGCCACACATCTGGCGATGCTTGGCTATGCCGCTTATGGCGGCTCTCTCACCTCGACCAAGCTTAAAGTCACGGGCATTGACTTATTCTCGGCGGGGAATTTTTCCGGCGGCGAAGGCACCGAAGAAGTCGTGCTCCAGGACAAAGCAAACAACATTTATAAAAAGCTCGTCCTCAAAGACGGACGCATTCAGGGGGCCGTGCTCTACGGCGATACCATCGATGGCAGCTGGTATTTCCGGCTAATGCGCGACGGCACCGACATTTCGGCCATGCGCGACGGGCTGGTGTTCGGCCAAGCCTATCTTGGCACGTCGGAACATGGCACCAGTCCGTCGGTTGTCTCCCTTCCCGACGACACCGAAATTTGCGGCTGCAACGGCGTCTGCAAGGGTGAAATCGTCAACGCCATCACGACCAAGAAATTATTCACCCTGGATGAAGTTCGCGCCCATACCAAAGCGTCTTCTTCCTGCGGGTCCTGCACCAGCGTGGTGGAACAGCTCATCGCGTTTACCCTCGGCGGCGACTATTCCGCAACGCCCAAGGAAAAGCCCCTTTGCCCCTGCACCGATCACAGCCATGACGCGGTGCGGCACGCAATTCTCGACCAGGAACTGATGTCCATTCCCGAGGTGATGGAATTCATGGAATGGCGCACGCCTGACGGCTGCCAAAAATGCCGCCCGGCGCTGAATTATTATCTGATCTGCGCTTGGCCGGACGACTATGTTGACGACAACCAATCGCGTTTTATTAACGAACGCGCCCACGCCAATATCCAGAAAGACGGCACCTATTCAGTGGTGCCGCGCATGTGGGGCGGTACGACAAATTCTGCGGAATTGCGCGCCATTGCCGATGTTGCCGACAAATTCGAAATTCCAACGGTGAAGGTCACCGGCGGCCAACGCATCGACCTGCTAGGCGTGAAAAAAGAAGACCTGCCGGACGTGTGGCGCGATCTGAACGCCGCCGGGATGGTATCGGGCCACGCCTATGGCAAATCACTTCGGACGGTCAAAACCTGCGTCGGGTCCGAATGGTGCCGTTTTGGCACACAAGATTCGACCGCCATGGGGATCGAACTTGAAAAAATGTGCTGGGGCAGCTGGACGCCCCATAAGTTCAAGATGGCGGTGTCGGGATGCCCGCGCAACTGTGCCGAAGCCACCATCAAGGATTTCGGCGTGGTGGCCGTGGAGTCGGGCTGGGAACTTCATGTTGGCGGCAATGGCGGCGTTAAAATCCGTACCACCGACCTCTTGTGCCGGGTGACGACGCCCGACGAAGTGAAGGAATATTGCGGCGCCTTGATCCAGCTCTACCGCGAAGAGGCGCATTATCTGGAGCGTACCGCCCCCTGGATCGAACGGGTCGGCCTTGCCTATGTCCAATCGCGCGTCGTCGAAGATGCCGAAGGCCGTCGCATCCTCCATGCCCGTTTTCTCGCCTCTCAGGCCGCCTGCCAGCACGACCCATGGGCCAGGCGGACCGAAAAAGACGCCCCCGAACGGCGCGAATACGCACCCCTTGCAGAGCTAGGCGCATGAACAACTGGATCGCCATTGGCCATGTCAAAGACATCCCACGCCTGGGGGCGCGGGTGGTGCACAGGGATGGCATCGACATTGCCGTTTTTCGCGTTGCCGGGGACCGGATTTACGCGATCGAAGATCGCTGTCCACACAAAGGCGGCCCGTTGAGCCAGGGCATCGTCCATGGCGAACGCGTGACCTGCCCACTTCACGACTGGGCCATCGACCTTGCCGAAGGCAAGGCCGTTGCTCCTGATCAAGGCTGCGTCACCACCTATGCCGTACGCATTGCGGGCGACAAAATCGAAATTAACCTCACCAAAAACGGCCAGGCCGCCACATCTGCCCAATGACAAGCGAGGTCAAGACCACCTGCCCCTATTGCGGGGTCGGCTGTGGCCTGATTGCATCCCGCGACGTTGCGGGTGACCTTTCCATCAAACCCGATCCTGCGCATCCAGCCAATTTCGGCCGGATTTGTTCCAAGGGTGCCGCCCTGGACGAAACCCTCGCCCACAAAGGCCGCCTGCTGCATCCCATGGTCGATGGGAAACGCACAAATTGGGACACCGCCCTTTCCCGCGTCGCGGAAGGCTTCACCAAAACCATCGCCGAACACGGACCGAACGCCGTGGCGTTCTACGTATCCGGTCAACTTCTGACCGAGGATTATTACGTCGCCAACAAGCTGATGAAGGGCTTTATCGGCAGCGCAAATATCGACACCAATTCACGGCTTTGCATGGCTTCGGCAACAGCCGGACATAAACGCGCTTTCGGAAGCGATGCTGTGCCCGGAAATTATCAGGACCTCGACGAAGCCGATCTTATCGTCTTTGCAGGTTCCAACGCCGCCTGGTGCCACCCGGTGCTTTACCAACGGATCATGGCGGCACGGGAAAAGAACCCCGCCCAACGGATGGTGATTCTTGACCCCCGCCGCACTGCCACCTGCGAAGAGGCCGATCTGCACCTGGCGCTGAAGCCCGGCAGCGATATCACGCTGTTCAATGGTCTTTTGATGCATCTGGCCGCCAGGGGTCAAATTGCCAGCAGCTTTGTTGCAAACCACACCACGGGCCTCGACCCGGCCCTAACGGCTGCCAGAAAGGGCCCCGAAAGCTTTGAAGACATCGCAGCCGCCTGTGGCCTTGCCACAGCCGATGTCAAAAAATTCTTTGACTGGTTTCGCAAAACCGAACACACGGTGACCCTTTATTCTCAGGGAATCAATCAATCCTCCGCCGGAACCGACAAGGTCAATGCCATCCTCAATTGCCACCTGGCGACGGGCCGCATCGGACGTCCCGGCATGGGGCCGTTTTCCCTGACCGGGCAACCGAACGCCATGGGAGGACGCGAGGTGGGCGGCATGGCCAACCAGCTTGCCGCCCACATGGACATCGAAACGATTGCCCATCGCGATCTGGTGCAAGGCTTCTGGGGTGCGCCGGTGATCGCCGACACACCGGGTTTCAAGGCCGTAGACATGTTTCAGGCTGTCGCCGATGGCAGAATTAAGGCCATCTGGATCGTCGCAACCAACCCGGTTGTCAGCCTGCCCGATGCCGGGCATGTCGCCGATGCCCTTGCTGCCTGTCCTTTGGTGGTGGTGTCCGATTGCATGGCCAAAACCGACACCACGGCCCACGCCGATGTGTTGCTGCCGGCGCTGACCTGGGGCGAAAAGGATGGAACCGTCACCAATGCCGAACGCCGCATTTCACGCCAACGCGCCTTTCTCGATCCGCCAGGCGACGCCAAGGCCGATTGGTGGGCCTTCTGCGAAGTTGCAAAACGCATGGGGTTTACGGACAGCTTTGGTTATCAAACGCCGGCGGCTATTTTCCGCGAGCATGCGGCCTTGTCCGGCGAGCAGAACAATGGCACACGCAGTTTCGATATTTCCGGCCTGGCCTCGCTTAACGACGCCAGGTACGACGCCCTTGCCCCCATTCAATGGCCGGTGACGAACGCCCAGGCCAACGGCACCGCGCGCCTGTTTACGGCCGGCGAATTTTTCAACCCCGATGGCCGCGCGCAATTTGTTGCCGTGCCGCCCCACAGCCCAGCCAATGCCCCCGACCATGAACGCGATCACAAATCCAACGAAGCCTATCCCCTGATTCTGAACACAGGCCGCACCCGGGACCATTGGCACAGCATGACGCGCAGTGGAGCTTCGCCAAAACTGTCGGCCCATGCGGAAGAACCGACGATCGCAATCCATCCAAAGGATGCCGAAGCCTACGCCTTGAAGGCCGGAAGCTTCGCGCGCCTCGTCAGCCGGTGGGGCGACATGACGGCCCGGGTTGTGATCGAACCCGGCCAAACCCCTGGACAGGTTTTCGTCCCCATTCATTGGAACAATCAATTTACCAATGCGGGCCGCGTCGCCAATCTTGTAAACCCCGTGACCGACCCGGTCTCTGGTCAGCCCGAATTAAAACACACGCCGGTTGCTATCAAAGCTGTGGCAATGCCATGGCAGGCCCTGGCATTAACCCGGAGCAGGACCCGCCCAGCCGCCGCAGATTATTGGGCGTGCGCGCGGGCGCGTGGCTTCTGGCGGCATCACCTTGCCGGCGCGCAAATCCCGGTTGATTGGGATGCCCATGCGCGCGCGCTTTTGCCTGATCTGCACAAGGATGCCGAATGGATCTCGTATCGGGATGCCGCTTCAGGCATCTACCGCTATGCCTGCTTCATGGATGGGCGTCTTGAAGCGACCCTGTTCGTCGCTGATGTCCAGGTCCAAGAAGCCTTTGACTGGATCGGGCAATTGTTTGCCGCAAAAAGCGTGACCGGGTTGGAACGCGCAACCCTGCTTTCCGGTCAGCCGCCCGCCGGACGCAAAGATATCGGGCCCATCGTCTGCGCCTGTTTTTCCGTCGGCTGTACGCAAATTACGTCCGCCATCGCGCTTGGCGGCCTGACAAGTCTCGACGAAATTGGTGAAAGCCTTGGGGCTGGGACCAATTGTGGTTCGTGCAAGCCAGAGCTCCGCCGTCTCCTTGAAAAGGCGGCCACCCCTGTCGCATAAGCAGCCCACGAACGCCGCCCGGCCCGCCTCCAGGTCAAAAATACCGCTGGAAAAGATCGTAAAAATCGCCCCCGCACCCAAACCTTCCGTGGCTGCGGGCAGTTACTTCTCCTAACTTACTCATAAATTTAACTTAAATTCAAACCTATTACCATCGAATATGCACCTATCGGCCGAAACGGCCAAAAAACCCCTGAAATACGGCATTTTTGCCACAGCCCTTTACAGGTCCGATTTTTCGGGAAAAATGGTGGAGCCGAGGAGGATCGAACTCCTGACCTTCGCATTGCGAACGCGACGCTC
>CAYTAE010000080.1:0-6984 GCA_964435655.1 uncultured Rhodospirillaceae bacterium | reverse complement strand
CGTCATTGGGCCGAAAGAATTGCCCCTGGTGCTGCGACCGCTTGGCCGGTGGGCGGGCAAGGCGCGTGCGTTTGCCCGTGATTTTCGCAGCAGCCTTGATGAGATCGCGAAGGAATCCGAACTGGATGAATTTCGCCGCATGGCTTCCGGCGACATGAGCGAAAAGGCGATGGAGCCTGACCAGACAGAGGCGAAAGTGCCTCCCGCGAGCGATCCGCCGGCAAGTGATTTGCCTGCCGGCGGACCTTCCCTGAACCGGCCTTCGGATGACACCCGTGGGGAATGAGAAAAAAATGCCGTTGCTGGGTCATTTGATCGAGCTTCGCAACCGTCTCATGTGGTCGGTTGGCATTCTCTTCATTACGTTTCTTGCCTGCTATGCCGTTGCCGAGGAAATTTTCGCCTTCCTGGTAAGCCCGCTTGCAGAAATCTATGGGACCGGGACGGGGCGGCGATTGATTTACACGGGGCTGGCCGAAGTCTTCTTCACCTATGTAAAGGTCGCTTTTTTTACGGCCCTTTGCCTGTCCTTTCCGGTCATTGCGACCCAGGTTTGGGCCTTTGTTGCGCCTGGGCTCTATCGCAATGAAAAGAAGGTGTTCATGCCGTTCTTAATTGCGACACCGGTTCTTTTCATCGTAGGGGCGGCGCTCGTCTATTACGTCGTTATTCCGCTGGCCTGGGAGTTCTTTCTGACCTTCGAGACGACGGACCCGGTAAACGGCCTGCCGATCCAACTGGAAGCGAAGGTGAATGAATATCTAAGTCTGGTCATGAAATTGATCTTTGCCTTTGGGTTCTGTTTCCAGCTTCCGGTGCTGTTGACGTTGCTTGCGCGGATTGGTGTCGTCAGCGCGGCGGGCCTTGCCGCCAAACGAAAATACGCCCTGGTCGCGATTTTTATTGCGGCCGCCGTATTAACGCCGCCCGACCTGATTAGCCAGGTGAGCCTAGCCTTGCCGGTGCTCTTGCTCTATGAGCTTTCGATCCTTTCCGTCCGCCTGGCCGAAAAACGTGCCCGGGTACCGGCCGATGATGGGCCTTCCGATGACGCCTGATTGTGGACGCGACGGCGTTTTGCCCCCTATAAAGTGGGCTGGCGCTGCAACCATTGGGTTTTCATGTTCGATCTAGCCTGGATTCGGGAAAACCCCGATGCGTTCGACCAAGGTCTGGCCCGGCGTGGCGTTGCGCCCCAGGCGGCGGGCGTTCTCGATCTCGATCAGCAGTCTCGCGCCGTCCAAACCTCGCTTCAGGGGTTTCAGGAAAAACGAAAAGCGCTGTCCAAGGAAATCGGCCTTGGCAAGCGGGATGGTACCGATACGGCGGCGTTGGAAGGCGAGGTTGCGGCGGTAAAGGATGCCATGGCGTCCCATGAAGGGGCGGCCCGGGAACTGGGCGAAGCCCTTGCCAGCCGGCTTGCCGGAATTCCCAATTTGCCGGCCGAGGACGTGCCCGATGGCGCCGATGAAACGGCAAATGTAGAAATAAGATCCTTTGGCAAGAAGCCGGACTTTCCATTTGAAACAAAAGAACATTTTGAATTGGGAGAGGCGCTTGGCCAGATGGATTTTACGGTTGCTGCCAAGCTTTCCGGCGCGCGTTTTGTCGTGCTTTCGGGCGCGTTGGCGCGGCTCGAACGGGCGCTTGCTACCTTCATGCTCGACCTTCACACCCAGGAATTTGGCTACCTTGAGGTAAGCCCGCCCTGTCTGGTCCGCGAGGAAGCCCTGTTCGGCACCGGCCAATTGCCGAAATTCGGGGAGGACCTGTTTCGTACGACCGACGATTACTGGCTGCTGCCGACGGCAGAAGTGGCGCTGACCAACCTTGTGGCCGGCGACATCGTTGACGCGGAGACGCTGCCGCTGCGCTATGTCGCGCTGACGCCCTGTTTCCGCTCGGAGGCGGGGGCAGCCGGCAAGGACACGCGCGGCATGATCCGTCAGCACCAATTTAACAAGGTTGAACTTGTCAGCATCGTGGACCCCGATCAGTCGGACGCGGAACATGAGCGCATGACGACGGCTGCGGAAGAGGTGCTAAAGCGTCTGGATTTGGCCTATCGCGTTGTCAGCCTGTCGGCGGGGGACATAGGCTTTTCCGCGCGCAAGACCTATGATTTGGAGGTCTGGTTGCCGGGGCAGGGCTGTTATCGCGAAATTTCCAGTTGCTCGAATTGTGGCGATTTTCAGGCGCGGCGTATGAAGGCGCGATTCCGCTCGAAAGGTGAGAAAGGGACGCGCTTTCCTCACACGCTGAACGGCTCGGGGCTGGCCGTTGGCCGGACATTGGTGGCAATTCTTGAAAACGGCCAGCGCGCCGATGGGGGCATCGACATTCCCAGAGCATTGCGTCCCTATCTTGGTGGCATGAAGGAGATTATGCCGAATGTTTGATGCGCCGCTCGATCTGAAAAACGCACGCATACTTGTCACAAATGACGACGGCGTTGAAACCCCCGGCATTGAATTGCTGGAGAAAATTGCCCGCGGTTTCTCAGACGATGTCTGGGTGGTGGCGCCGCGATGGGACAATACGGGGGCCGGGCATTCGATTAGCTTTCACACCCCGTTTCAGGTGGAAGAGATCGCGCCGCGCCACTTTGCCGTTCACGGGACGCCGACGGATTGCGTGTTGTTGGCCTGCAAAGAACTGCTTGCCGACAAGAAGCCGACGCTGTTGCTTTCGGGGGTAAATCCGGGGCCGAATCTGGCGGAGAATGTAACCTATTCCGGCACCATTTCGGCAGCGTTCGAAGGAACGCTTCTTGGCGTGCCGTCGATCGCGTTCAGTGTGCATGGAACGTCTCCCTATTGTTGGGAAGCCCCGGCCCGTTTTACGGCAGATATTATTCGCAAGGCCGTTTCCGTGCCTTGGCCGAAAGACGTTCTTATCAATGTCAACTTTCCCAATGTGCCCGCCGCTGAAATCACGGGCATTTTTGCAACCCGCCAGGGGCGTAGCAAGCTGGAACAACGCATTACGCGGGAGGAAGACGCCGATGGCAAGGTGACGTACAGGATGGATTGGATTCTTCCAAACTTTTCTCGGAACGTTGGCGTCGTGCCGGAAACGGACATCGAAGCGATCGGAAACAATGCTGTTTCCGTCTGTCCGCTTAACCTGGACTTTACTGATAAGACGCTGATCGAAAATTTAAAACGGGTGCTTGATTGACGGTTGACCCACGGCAGATACGTCTGCTTATGGAGCTGCGTCAGGGAGGCATTCAGGACATCGCGGTGTTGGCGGCCATCGAAAAAACACCACGCCATCTCTTTGTGCCGGATAATTTCCAGGAAGAAGCTTACGAAAACACAGCGCTTCCCATCGAATCTGGTCAGACGATCAGCCAGCCACAAATTGTGGCGATGATGACCGAAGCCCTGGCGGCTGACAAACGGCACCGGGTGCTTGAAATTGGCACCGGCTCTGGTTATCAGACGGCGGTGCTGGCGAAACTCTTTCGCCGCGTCTACACGGTCGAACGTCATAAAAACCTTCTAAGAACGGCGCAGGACCGTTTTGCGGAACTTGGCCTGCATAACGTTACAATCCGTCTTGGCGACGGCGCGCTAGGGTGGCCGGAACAGGCTCCCTTTGATCGCATCCTGGTAACGGCTGGCGCTGCGGATATTCCGTCCGAACTTCTCGATCAACTTCGGGTTGGCGGCATCCTGGTTATACCGGTCGGCGCGACTGGCAATGCGCAATGCCTTCAGTGCATCTGCAAAGAAGAAGACGGCATCCAGGTGAAAAATCTTGGCCCCGTTCGCTTTGTCCCGCTTGTTAAAAAACCGCCTGTTCGTTAGGAAAAAGACGGGTTTACGGTTGATGCTCCGCATGCTCCCACCTAATATTTGGAAATTGGTACCGGGGCGAATGGGAGGTACGCATGGCCCGTAACCTCTTGCAAAATAGGTGGCTAGCGGGCGCGTTGCTGGTGATGGTGCTGGCACTTTCCGGTTGCAGCGAACCCTGGATTACTGGCAAGGCGATTGGTTACTCGCCGTCATCGGTTGCTTCTGGAAAAAATGGCGTCACGGTGCGTAAGGGAGACACCGTTTACGGAATTGCGCGTCGCCATGGCGTTACAATACGCGCGCTGATCGATGAAAATGGTCTTCGCCCACCTTACATGCTCCGGGTTGGTGGAAAGCTGAAACTGCCAGGGCGTCAGACCTATATTGTGCAGAAAGGGGACACCGTTTACGGCATCTCGCGCAAATTGCGGACCGACATGCGCGATCTGGTGCGACAAAACGGGATGCGCCCACCTTACAAGATTACCGTTGGTCAAGAATTGAAATTGTCTCAGAGGGGCGCGCGTGTCGCGGCGGCTTCCCCCTCAAAGACAAAGAAAAAACGGCGTTCGCGAACTTCTTCCAAGGTGGCAAAACCGCCCCCGCGGCAAAAAGGCAAGTTTCTTATGCCGGTTCAAGGAAAGGTTCTGGCCGGGTTCGGCCCAAGATCGGGGGGCCTGCACAATGACGGTATTAACATTTCGGCCACGCGAGGGACGCCGGTTCGGGCGGCGGAAAATGGCGTCGTCGTCTATGTTGGCAGTGAGCTTCGCGGCTTTGGAAATCTTTTGCTTATCAAGCATGCAAATGGCTGGGTATCGGCCTATGGGCATACGGATGGGCTGGTTGTAAAGCGCGGCGACGTCGTCAAGCGGGGTGAAAAGGTCGCAAAAGTTGGAACATCGGGCAATGTTGACCGGCCGCAACTGCATTTCGAATTGCGGCGCGGCATCAAGGCCGTTAATCCGTTGCGTTATCTCACCAGTTTTTTTCTTGAGAAAAAGGGACGTGTTTTAGCGAAGCGGCTTGCCCAGGCGTCCGGCTAGATCCTGGATAAACTGCCAGGCCACCCGGCCGGATCGTGCGCCACGGGTCATGGACCATTCCAGGGCTTCGGCACGAAGGGTTTTACTAGGAATGTCCAACCCGTAATGCTCTGCATAGCCCTCGACAATCTCGAAAAAAGTACGTTGATCGCAATTGTGAAAGCCGATCCAAAGCCCGAAGCGGTCGGAAAGGGAAACTTTTTCGTCGACGGATTCGCCACCGTGAATTTCGATGGAACCTGTGTTTTCGATCATTTCTCTGGGCATCAGGTGGCGGCGGTTCGACGTGGCATAGAAGACAACGTTCTCTGGCCGGCCTTCAATGCCACCTTCCAACACCGCCTTTAGGGACTTATAGGCGGCGTCCTTGCCATCGAAGGACAGGTCGTCGCAGAAAAGAATATAACGCCCCTCATTTTTCCGAAGACGTGCCAACAGGCGCGGCAATGAGGCAATTTCCTCACGATGGATTTCGACCAATGTTAAAGTGTGGCCGTCTTTTTCGGCCCGCAAGGTGGCATGCACCGCCTTGACTAGTGAACTTTTTCCCGTCCCCCTGGCACCCCACAGCAGCGCATTGTTGGCCGGATATCCCTTTGCAAAACGGCGTGTGTTTTCCAAAAGCAGTCGTTTTTGGCTTTTGATGCCGCAAAGCAGGCCGATGTCGATGCGGTTGACAATGGTCACGGCCTCCATCTCGCCGGGTTCCGCGTGCCAGACGAAGGCCTCGGCGCCATTGATGGGGGGCGGTGCGCGTTTTACCGGGGCCATTCGCTCCAGCGCATCGGCGATCCTGTGGAGCAGTGTTTCTAGGGGGTGGTTCATCTTTTATCCCGGCATCGTTCGATTTTTTGCCCGATACCGGGCCAATCCGGCTCTCGGGCCTGGGCGATCATAGACGATCGGCAGGCAACGAGGGAACCGGCGCGCAGGCCGCCTGTTTTCACGGTCTTGAAAAGCGCCGCTTTCCAAGGCCGGAGCAGCACAGTATGATCCGCGCAAACCGAAGCCTTTTAGGGAAACTCCGATGTTGATCTCTCCAGCACTAGCACAAACCGGGGCCGAGCCAAGCGGCCTTGAAATGTTCCTGCCACTTATTCTTATTTTCGTCGTCTTTTATTTTCTGCTTATCCGGCCACAGCAGAAAAAGGCGAAGGAGCACCGGGAGATGGTTGGAAACCTGCGCAGGGGGGATCGGATCGTCACGGCCGGCGGCATTCTTGGCACCGTTACAAAAGTCATTGACGACGGGGAAGTCCTGGTCGAAATCGCTGAGAACGTTCGCGTCCGTGTGGCCCGGGCAACGATTGCGAACGTTTTGTCAAAGCCGGAACCGGCGGCAAATGACGACAAAAAGAAATCCGATTAGGAAATTTTGCATAACCCTGTTCCCCCGCTCGGTGACTGAATGATCTATTTCGCAAAATGGAAAATTACCCTAATTCTCGGAATCTGCTTTTTTGGCGTCGTTTTTGCGACGCCAAATCTGTTCCGGGAAGAAGCGCTTGGGGTTGTGCCGGACTGGCTGCCTCATAAGAAAATCAATCTTGGGCTGGATTTGCAGGGGGGGTCGCACCTGCTCCTTGAAGTCGAGGTTGCTGCCGTCATTCGCGAACGTCTCGAATCCATTGTCGACAGCGTACGCGTTACCCTTCGCAAGGCGCATGTGGGATACAAGAATCTTGGTGTTGACGGGAATGGGGTTACCTTCCGTCTTGTTGAAAAATCAGACCTTGCGAACGTTCGAAAACTGGTTGGCAGTTTGGATGCGGACACGGTTTTTTCGGAAGAATCTGGCCAGATAAGTCTTTCCTACACAGACAAAGCGCTTGCTGAGCGTAAGCGGCTTGCCGTCGAACAGTCGATCGAAATTGTTCGCCGGCGCATCGATGAAACGGGCACGCGGGAGCCGACAATTCAGCGGCAGGGGACGGATCGTATCCTCGTCCAGCTTCCGGGCGTGAAAGATCCAGAACGCATCAAGAAGCTGCTTGGCAAGACCGCCAAATTGAATTTTCACCTTGTCGATCTGACAACGACGGTAGAGGAAGCGCATGCCGGACGTATTCCGCCGGGTTCCATGCTGTTGCCCTCCGATGATATTGGTTCCGATGGTCGGCCCGCTCCCTACG
>CAYTAE010000079.1:1352-6985 GCA_964435655.1 uncultured Rhodospirillaceae bacterium | reverse complement strand
GGCGGCGGCAAGGATGCCAAAAACATTTGCGGCACCACGGTAGATGACGAGAAAGACAACCGTCGTCAAACCGGCAAGCGCCGTAAGGATGAGCCATTTCTTCATGGGTGCCCCTTATGCCGGGGTCTGCCGGGGAAGACAAGTCCGGGTCATGCCCGGCATGAAAAAAAGAGAAATGAAAAAAAGGGAAACATGGTGAACTTCGGTCGAATCGCTTGAGGAGGCCTCTTTTTCAGGCCTCTTCGGGGTTTTTTTGTGCGGCCCTGATTTTACGGTTTCTTGTAACGCTGCACATGTTTGGGGCATCCTAGTCCGTACAATTGCAACGATCACATCGCTCCTGTCCTGTGGGGCGGCGACAAAAGGGGAGGGTAAATTCGATGCCATCGAAAAAGAAACATGCCTTGAAAGGCGCCGTTGTTTTAAGCGCGACCGCTCTTCTGGCGGGGGCCATGGCAATGGCCAGTCCTGCGGCTGCTGGCAATCACCCATGTGCGGCAAACCCATGTGCGGCAAACCCATGTGCGGCGAAAAACCCATGTGCGGCGAAAAACCCGTGTGCGGCGAAAAATCCATGTGCGGCGAAAAATCCATGTGCGGCGAAAAATCCATGTGCGGCAAACCCATGTGCGGCGAAATAGGCGCCAAAATGCGTGTCTTCGCATGAAGAAAAAGGGCGTCGAAACATTCGGCGCCCTTTTTTATGCTTCCGGATCCTTCCATTAAAAGCTGGAATCTAGCCTTTTCAAGAACGCCAATTCTTCCTTCGTGCTTTTTCGTCCCAAGATTGAATTGCGGTGGGGAAAGCGACCAAAACGCTTAATAATTTCGGCATGTCTTCTTGCATAGTCCAATGAGACGGCGTTTCCATGTGCCTCGAAAAGGGCGATGCATTTCTGCTGGTCCGTCCAGTTTTCGCTATGCATGTAAGGAAGGTAGAAGAAGCTGCGTTCGACGGGAGGGAGCGCCTGATCGAAGCCGCTTGCCAGGGCCTGCTCGGCTGTTGTTCGCGCCTTCCCATCCGTGGCAAAGGCACGAGGCATGTCACGGAAGAGGTTGCGGGGAAACTGGTCGAGGAGAAGGATGAGGGCAAGCGCCCCGCGGGCCGTTTGTGCAAATTCATCACGCTTGCCGGCGGCGGCCAGTTTTATATCGCTCAGGAACTGTTCGCGAATTTCCCGATCGAAGCCGGGGTCCGACTGGTACCATAATTCCCGTGCCGTTGCTTGGCCGGCGGCATCCTTCTCGGAGAACCAGAAATCAAGGATTTGTTCAATTCGCTTGTCCATTTCCATCCCGCCTCTTTTCGCATTTCTGAATACGGAGTATAATAGGGGACCTCAACGCACCAGGGACCGCTATTAAGTTTAGAGCGTTGGCAGCAAAGAGGGGCATCTATATGACAAGTTCAAGCGAAGTTGTAAGCGAAGCCATCGGTGTTTTTCACTCCGTTGAGTGTCTGGAATCGGCGATTGATGATCTTCAAGGTGCTGGGTTCAACCGGTCGGAATTAAGCCTGCTGGCTCATGACGAGGTCGTCGAGAAAAAGCTCGGCCATGTTTATCAAAAGGCGGAGGACGCGGCTGACGATCCCGAGGCCCCGCGCATTGCATGGGTTTCAAAGGATTCGGTTGATGTGGGGGAAGCGGCGTTGGTCGGGGCCCCGCTCTTTGTCGCCGCTCTTGTCGCGGGCGGTGCCGTCGTTGCGACGGGTGGCGCGCTTTTGCCGGCGGCTGGTGCGGCGTTGGCAGCCGGTGGTTTGGCTGGGACCTTTGGGGGGCTTGTGGCCGGTGAGATTGGCAAGGAACATGCCGTGCATTATGAGCAGCAGCTTGCGCGTGGCGGAATTTTGCTTTGGGTCCATGTGCGGTCTTCAGAGGATGCGCAGAAAGCCGTCACCACCTTGAAGAACAACCAAGCGGATCACGTGCGCGTACACGAAATCGCCGCCAGTGCATAACGTCCTTTACACCGTCACAAAATCGGTGATTTGGAAAAGTGGTTGAGCACGGCTGGGACGCTGGCTATGCTTTGTGTTGCCGGATGTCCTGCCGGTCAGGTAGGCGGAGAATGCAGGCGTGTAAATAAGGCAAAAATAAAAAAAGAAAGAAAACAAAAGAAAAAAAAGAATAAAAAGCGAGTAACGGCCTGTTTGGGGGAAGCCGGTTTTATGGGATTGCTCATCAACATCGACAATGGCGGCACGCTAACGGATGTATGCGTTGTCGATGGGCCGGATGTTTACCATGCGAAAACGCTGACGACCCCTTACGATCTAAGCAAATGTTTTTTTGAGGTCCTGAAGGAAGCTTCAGAACAAATCTACGGCGAAGCACGGCTTGATACGCTTTTAAGCAATGCTGAGACCATTCGTTACTCAACGACTCAGGGTACGAATGCCGTCGTCCAAAAAATTGGCCCACGCCTTGGTCTGATTCTGCGCAAGGGAAAGACGGCCGCTTTTCTCCGTAAAACCGAATCCGAAGTTCAGATGTTCGACACGCTTGTCGATGACCGTCTGGCGACCCTTGATTGCAAGCTAAAAGGCGAGGATCTGGCGGAGATGGTTGTGGGCGAGGTCAATCGCCTCATTTCGAAGGGCGCGAACCGGGTGGTGGTAAGCCTTGGCGGGGCGAACATGGCCAGGGACGAGACGCACATCAAGCGCATCCTTCTGCAGCGTTATCCGCGTCACCTTCTTGGTGCCGTGCCCGTCCTTTTTTCACACGAACTGATCGACGACCGGGATGACCGCCGTCGGACCTGGACCGGGCTTCTGAATTCCTTTCTTCATCCGGCGATGGAACGTTTTCTCTACAACGCAGAGAACCGCCTTCGCGACCATCGAACGAAGAATCCGATGCTGATTTTCCGCAACGACGGAAACTCGACCCGAATTGCAAAAACCATTGCACTGAAAAGTTATGGTTCTGGGCCTCGTGGTGGCATGGAGGGTGCGCGCGCTCTTATGCGTCATTACGGCATTAAAATGGGCGTCACGATGGACATCGGCGGGACAACGACGGACATCGGCCTCGTTGAAAAAGGGACTATTCAAGAAAAGCGTCGTGGCAAAGTCGAAGAAATCCCTGTCTCCTATCCGTTGAGCGACCTCGTTAGCATTGGCGTTGGTGGCGGCTCGATTTTCCGCGCCAAGGGGAAGACCATCGCCGTTGGTCCGGAAAGCGTTGGCGCGGCTCCTGGGCCGGCCTGCTTTGGCCGCGGTGGCCAGGAGGCAACCAGCACCGATGCCTATCTTCTGATGGGCATTTTGGATCCGGCTTCCTATTTTGGCGGGGAGTTTCGCCTGGATGCGGACCGTGCGCGTGCCGTTATCGAGGGAAAAATAGCAAGCCCCCTGGGCAAGGATCTGGATGCGGCCCTGCTGGCCATGGACCGCGTCTATGAAGAGAAAATCGGACAGGAAATCACGCGCTATGTGAAGAAGCCGGCCGCGACGACGTTGCTGGCGTTTGGCGGCGCGGGCCCCATGAACGCCTGCGGCATTGCCGAGCGTGTCGGCATACGGGAAGTCCTTGTTCCTCGGATGGCGTCGGTTTTCAGCGCCTTTGGTATCGGCTTTAGCGACATCGCGCATTCTTACGAAGTGACTCTCTCAAAAGTAACGAACGCCGATTTGAAGGCGGTTCTTTCAGACCTGATGGAACGCGCCAAGCGCGACATGTTTGCCGAGGGCCTCGACATCGCACGCTGCAAACGCGCATTCGAACTGGAATATTCCTTAAAGGGCAAGGACATCCGAAAGTCGCTTTCCAGCCCGCCGCGCCTGCCAAAAAATATGAAGGGGGCGCAAGACGTGCGTTTGCATCTTCGCCTTTCAAAGGCAGTCCCCCATTGCGATTTGAAGAAGGCAAAGAGCAAGAAGACGTTGGCGGCGAAACGGGATGGCACCCGTCGCATTCTGTCCGTTTCGGGCGTAAGAGAAGATGTTCCCGTCTATCGTCTGGAAAAGTTACGGCCAATGATGACGGCGGAAGGGCCGGCGCTTTTGGAAGAAGCCTTTTTCACCTGTCGGGTGAAGGCAGGTTGGACCATGCATGTGAATGAAAATCATGACGTTTTTCTACATCGTACAGGAGGTCGCTCAACATGAAAATTCCAATGACGGAATATTTGGCGATTGATCTGGAAACCGAAAAATGGCTGTGCCGCCGTTGCAATCACATCGTTGGGTCGGCGCGTAAGAATTACAAGGAAGGGTTGCTGGTTTACGATCGTGATCCAAGGGAAATTCACCGACCGATCCTGAACCCCGAGCATTACGAATTTACCTACGCGCCGGATCCAAAATGGGTCCGGATTCTTGAATATTATTGTCCGAGTTGCGGCGTGATGATGGAGGTGGAATACACGCCTCCGGGGCATCCGCCAATCTACGATATGGAATTCGACATTGATGCTTTGAAAGCACAATGGAAAGCGCGTCCGAAGGGGTCGGTTCCGAATTTGGGCCCAGATACGTCGCCACGGGATGAAGGGCATCACGGCCACGGTGCGGGGAAATAAGGAGGATGCGTAGGGTTTCGGTCGATATTGGGGGAACGTTTACGGACTGCTTTCTTGTTTGGGATGGGAAGTATATTGAAGCGAAAGCGCTGACGACTCACGAGAATCTGGCGCTTGGTTTTATGGAGGCGCTGGAGAAGGCTTATACGCGTCTCGGACTTGATCTGGACATGGTGCTGTCCAAGGTTGATTCCGTTCGTTACGCGACGACCCTTGGCACGAACGCCCTGATTCAGCGCAAGGGGCCGAAGGTGGGCCTGCTGGTGACCGCCGGTTTTGAGAGCACCGTGCCTTTGAGTCGTGGTCGCGGCTATGGGGAAGGGCTTGATTTTCTACACCAGGCCGATTTGGCAAACGCCCAACGGCCGGACCCCCTGGTGCCGGTGCCGATGATCGCTGGCGTGCGCGAGCGCATCGACTACAAAGGCGAAATTGTCTTTCCCCTGGATGAAACGGACTTTCGCCATCAGATCCGACGCCTTGTGGACCGTGGCGCACAGGCCTTCGTCGTCGCTTTCATCAATTCCGTCGTCAATTCGGAGCATGAGCGCCGGGCGCAGGAAATCCTGCTTGAGGAATATCCTTCGCACATGCTGGGGTCGATGCCGGTCATCCTTTCTCATCTGGTTGCGGGGCGGAAAGGCGAATATGTGCGCACGTCTTCCTGCATCATGGATGCTTTCCTTCATGAGGAAATGTATTTTGGGCTGAGTTCGCTTGAGATGAGCCTGCGCGAACATGGCTATATGAAGCCGATGCTTGTGATCCATAATTCCGGCGGTATGGCGCAGCTGAATTCGACGGATGCGCTTCAGACAATTCATTCCGGTCCGGTTGCCGGCATCGCCGCTTCTGAACATCTGGCCGAGGAAATGGACCTGGGCGACATTGTCTGCACGGACATGGGCGGAACCAGTTTCGATATCGGGATTGTCGTCCGTGGCGGCATCAAACATTATGACTTCAATCCGGTGATTGATCGTTGGCTGGTCAGCGTACCGATGGTGCATCTTGTAACGCTGGGGGCGGGCGGTGGTGCAGCTGACCATCCCCCGCCGCACGCAGCGTGCGCGTTCACTACGCCATCGAAACGGCCAGCGGCGGCG
>CAYTAE010000079.1:0-1342 GCA_964435655.1 uncultured Rhodospirillaceae bacterium | reverse complement strand
CCCGTTATGAGCGGATGTACAACACCGTGCAGGTGGGGCCAAAAAGTGCGGGTTCGGACCCGGGGCCGGCCTGTTACGACCGTGGCGGCATGGACCCGACCGTGACGGACGCCGATCTGGTGCTGGGCTATCTGGATGCGGATGATTATGCCGGTGGCAGCATCAAGTTGAATCTTAAACGTTCGGAATTTGCCATTCGTGAAGCCCTGTGCGAGCCGCTGGGCATTTCCGTCGTTGAAGCCGCAAAGCTTATCAAGCAGCGCGTTGACAACAACATGGTCAACGGCATGGCTCAGGAGCTGCGTGCGCGTGGTTACGACCCGCGTCAGTTCACGATGCTGGCCTATGGCGGCAATGGGCCGCTTCATGGCTGTGGCATTGCCAGCATGCTGGGGATTAACAAGATTCTAGCGCCGCCCTTTACGGCTGTTTTTTCCGCCGTCGGGGCCGGAAACATGCACCAGATGCACATTCACGAACGTTCTCTTTTCATGAATGTCTACAACTCGAACACGCGCCACCTGTTTGACGATTACGACAGCTTTAATCGTACCGTCGAAGAGTTGGAAGTGCTTGGCAGGCAGGATCTTTTGCGCCAGGAAATGAAACGCGAGGCTATTCATCACCGGCTTGAGTTGGACATGCGTTATGGCAATCAGCTTGTTACGACGACCGTGGTGGCGAACGTCTCGCGTTTAAAGAACGTTGAAGACGTGATGTCGATCATCAATCAATTCTCAGCCGATTATGGAAAACGGTTTGGTGAGGGCAGTCAGGCACCGGAGGCGGGGATTCGCATCAATACAGTACGCGTTTCTTCCTTTGTTGAGCTGGACACCGTGCATTTCAAACATGCCCGCTTCGAAGAAGCGGACAGGAAAAAAATAGCACCGCCGAAACCGGTTGCGCGGCGGGAATGCCACTTTCCGGGCCATGCGAGTGGGCTGGAAACGGCGATTTATCGGGCGGAACAGTTTGAACCGGGGATGGTGATCGAGGCGCCGGCCGTCGTGATCGCGCCGACGACGACATATCTTGTCGAACCCGGCTGGCGCCTGACGGCAAGCGAGCAGGGCGCCATCTGGCTTACCCGGGCGAAATAGGGGCCGCTTTCTGAGAGCGGGGATAGAACAATGGACAAGCAAGTGAAACCGGAACCGCCGTCACGCGAAGAGGAATTGATCTCGAAATTCCTTGAGAAGACGACGCTGTTTCTGGGTCCGGATCCGGAAATTATGGCGGATCATGATATTTCACCGCGTACAGCCCATGAAGAGCGTGCCGTAAATACCGTTACGGACGACGCGCTGTTGGCGGTTGTGCGTGACCGCATGCAGGTTGC